>DIQY01000083.1:0-2612 GCA_002424295.1 Ruminococcaceae bacterium UBA5450
ATGTGCATGGGGTTTGGATGTAATGCTGCCGGAATCGTCGGGTGCCGAATTATTGATTCCCCAAGAGAGAGACTTCTCGCAATTTTGACAAATAATTTTGTACCATGTAACGGCAGATTTCCAACGTTGATTGCGATCATTACCATGTTTTTTATTGGTGCGGCGGGCAGCACAGCTTCTTCTTTTCTTTCGGCATTGCTTTTAACTGCTGTGATTGTATTGGGAGTCCTTGTAACTTTGTGGGTTACGAAGTTGCTTTCTAAGACGCTTTTAAAAGGGATTCCTTCCTCATTTACATTGGAAATGCCGCCTTATCGAAAGCCGCAGATTGGAAAAGTAATTGTACGTTCTATTTTTGACCGAACCCTTTTTGTGTTGGGGAGAGCGGTTGTAGTGGCAGCACCTGCCGGCCTTATCATTTGGCTGATGGCAAATGTTACCGTTGGAGGAGTCAGCCTTTTAAATCACAGCGCAGCTTTTCTTGATCCATTTGCAAAGCTTATGGGATTAGATGGTGTGATTTTAATCGCGTTTATTTTGGGATTCCCTGCGAATGAAATTGTAATTCCAATCATTATTATGGCGTATATGGCAAAGGGAAGTATTTTCGAATTGGGAAGTCTGCTGGAGATGAAACAGCTGTTTGTTGCAAACGGATGGACTTGGCAGACTGCAATTTGTATGATGCTTTTTTCCTTAATGCATTGGCCTTGCTCAACAACACTTTTGACCATTCATAAAGAGACCGGCAGCGGAAAATGGACGGCACTGGCGGCGTTGATCCCAACGGTCCTCGGAATTCTCAGCTGTATGGCATTCCATTTGATTACAACCCCGTTTTTGTAAAAATTATATTCCCAAAAATGAGATTTAAAACTTGATACACATATAAATTCACCAGCTTAGGAATGCTTTTTCTAAACCGGTGAATTTTATATTGTAGAACAGGAACCAATCAAATTTGGACTTACAGTCTTGTCTATCCGGACCATCCCGGGAATAACTGTAAAAACATCTATATTTAGCCGGCAATTTATCAGTTGTTTGTTCGTGCTTTTTCGTTTTTCTGCTTTATTCCTGCAGCCTTTTGTGATAAAATAAAAAAATATGGCATACCGTGATTTTTCGCGGGAATCATTGTTACAATGAGTCGATCTGAAGGTCGGCGGAACGGGGGAACGAATGTCAAAGGTCATCAGAGTATTTGTAGAAAAAAAGCCCGGATTTGATGTTGCGGCGCAGCAGATGCGGAAGGATCTTGTGGAAAATCTGGGACTTAAAAACCTCGAAGAACTGCGGCTGATCAACCGTTATGATGTAGAGGGACTTTCCAGGGAGGATTTTGTACGCGCACGGGATCAGATCTTTTCTGAACCCAATGTGGATAACGTTTATGAAGAGACCTATCCTGTGCCGGAGGGCTTTGGGATTTTTGCAATGGAATATCTGCCGGGACAGTATGATCAGCAAGCTGATTCCGCTGCCCAGTGTGTTCAGCTTTTAACCCAAGGAGAGCGGCCGCAGGTCGTAACTGCTCGTGTGGTCGCGGTTAAGGGGAAGCTCTCTCAAGAAGACCTTGATAAAATCAAATCTTATATGGTAAACCCTGTCGAAAGTCGCTTAGCTTCTCTCGAAAAACCGGAAGATCTCAACCTTCGGGCAGAGGTTCCGGCAAATGTTGCTCGGGTAACGGGCTTTATTGTGTGGGACGAGAAGAAGCTACAGGAATACTATGGCTCTATGGGATTTGCCATGAGTTGGGAAGACCTTTGCTTTGTAAGGGATTATTTTAAGAAGGATGAAAAGAGAGATCCTTCCGTTACGGAGCTGCGGGTCATTGATACTTACTGGAGTGATCATTGTCGTCATACGACGTTCAGCACTCGTCTAAAGAAGATTGACGTTCAAAAATCAGCGGTTAGTAAATCGATTGAAGAAGCGGTCAAGCTGTATTTCAATACTCGTAAAGAAGTGTACGGAGACCGTAATAAAACCGTTTCTTTGATGGATATGGCCTGCATCGGAGCAAAAGCCTTAAAAAAGCGTGGCTTGATTCCGGATTTGGATGAAAGTGAAGAAATCAACGCCTGCTCTATCGAAGTTCCGGTCACGATTGACGGAAAAACGGAGCAGTGGCTGGTGCAGTTTAAGAATGAGACTCATAACCATCCGACGGAAATTGAACCTTTTGGCGGCGCGGCAACCTGCTTGGGCGGCGCAATCCGCGACCCGCTATCCGGCAGAGCTTATGTTTATCAGGCAATGCGTGTTACCGGCAGCGGAGACCCCCGTACTCCGTTTGAAAAAACACTGCATGGAAAACTTCCGACGCGGAAAATCACTACCGGCGCTGCGCAGGGCTATTCGTCTTATGGAAACCAGATTGGCCTTGCCACCGGACAAGTACAGGAACTTTATGATCCCGGCTATGTTGCAAAACGCATGGAAATCGGTGCCGTTATTGGGGCGTCTCCCAAAAAGAATGTTGTGAGAGAAGAGCCGCAAGCAGGCGATGTGATTGTTCTTTTGGGTGGCAGCACCGGCCGTGATGGAATCGGCGGCGCAACCGGTTCTTCTAAAGCACATACAGAAGAAAGTGTAGAAGAGTGCGG
>DIQY01000083.1:2884-31582 GCA_002424295.1 Ruminococcaceae bacterium UBA5450
CGCTGCAATGATTTTGGAGCCGGCGGCGTTTCGGTTGCAATCGGAGAGCTGGCTCCCGGATTAAAAATTGACCTTGATAAAGTACCGAAGAAATATGAGGGCCTTGATGGAACAGAACTGGCGATTTCTGAAAGTCAGGAACGCATGGCCGTCGTTTTAGCGCCTGTGAATGTTGATGCATTTATTAAGGCTGCCGGAGAAGAAAACTTAAATGCGAAAATTGTGGCGGTCGTTACAGAAGAGCCTCGGCTGCAGATGTTCTGGCGCGGAGATGAGATTGTCAATATCACCCGTGCATTTTTGGATACCAACGGCGTTACGCAGGAGACAGATGTAGAGATCTGTGCGCCAAAGGGCGGAGACGATCTTTCGAAGGTAAAAGCAAACGCTTATCGAGAAATCGTTCCGCAGGAGTTTTGCGGAAAGCCTCTTTCTGAAGCATTTACAGAGAATCTTTCCCGTCTCAATGTTTGCAGTCAGAAGGGCCTTTCGGAACGGTTTGATTCTTCGATCGGCGCTGCAACGGTGCTAATGCCTTTTGCAGGAAAATTTCAGTTGACGCCGGAAGAAGCGATGGCGGCAAAACTGCCGGTCGAAGGCGAAACGGACGATGCCACAGCGATGGGTTACGGCTATATTCCGGGAATTTCTGAGTTTTCTCCGTTCCATGGAGCTGCATGGGCAGTTGTGGAAAGCCTTTCGAAACTTTGCGCAATTGGAGCAGACCCGTTAAAAGCACGGCTGACTTTTCAGGAATATTTTGGACGGATGACCGCAGACGCAAAACGCTGGGGAAAACCGACCGCTGCGCTTTTAGGCGCTCTGACGGCACAGCTGAAACTTGGTTTGCCTTCTATCGGCGGAAAAGACAGTATGTCCGGTACTTTTGAAGACTTGGATGTTCCTCCGACTTTAGTAAGCTTTGCAGTTGCGATGACAAAAGCAAGCAAGACGATTTCGGCAGCGCTACAAGGAGCCGGCCATAAATTGGTTCTGATTTTATTGCCGCAGGATTCCGAAACGGGGTTGTTGCCCAATTTTAACGGCATTCAAAAAGTTTATCAGACAGTTCATCAGATGATGGAAAAAGGAGAAGTCCTTTCTGCTTCCGTTGTCAAAGAAGGCGGCGCAGCAGCTTCTGTTGCAAAAGCAGCTTTCGGGAATAAGATTGGTGTTCGTTTTGCGAAAGAAGCCGAAGATGAAACACTTTTGTTCCGTCCGCACAGCGGAGACCTGATCTTGGAACTCAAAGAAAATGTTCCCTTGCCGCAGGGGGCAATCCTTCTTGGAGAAACCACAGAAGAGCCTGTGATCGAACTGCAGGGACAGAAAATGGAGATTGATTCTTTGATTTCCCGCTGGATGGGAACTCTTGAGAAAATTTTCCCGAGTCATGCGAATGAACAGCCGGTTCAGTTTACAGTGCCGCTCTTTATAAAGCGCAATCAGAAAACACTAGCGATTAAGGCGGCCAAGCCGAGAATCTTCATTCCAGTATTTCCAGGGACTAACTGTGAATATGATTCTGCAAAAGCATTTCGTCGTGCCGGCGGCGATCCGCGGGTATTGGTGGTCAAAAACCTTTCTGCTTCCGGAATTGAAGAGACAATCTGTAAAATGGAGCAGATGATCGATGAAAGCCAGATCATTATGCTGCCGGGAGGATTTTCCGGCGGCGATGAACCGGATGGTTCCGGTAAATTTATTGCGACTACTTTCCGCAATCCGAGAATTGCAGAAGCGGTTTCCCGCTTACTGGAACAGCGGGATGGCTTGATCTTGGGAATCTGCAACGGATTTCAGGCACTGATTAAGCTGGGCCTTGTTCCGTATGGAAAGATTGTGGAACCTAGTGAGAAAGCCCCGACTTTGACCTTTAATACGCTGGGCAGGCACGTTTCCCGGATGGTTTATACGCGTGTTGCCAGTGTAAAGAGCCCATGGTTGTCAGGGGTAGAGGCAGGAGATTTGTTTACGATTCCTGTTTCTCACGGAGAAGGACGTTTTGTGGCGAGCGATGCTGTGATGAAACAGTTGATTGAAAATGGACAGATTGCAACACAGTATGTAACGCCTTGTGGAATTCCTTCTGGGGATATTGAATGGAACCCCAATGGTTCTGATTGCGCAGTTGAGGGCATCACCAGCCCCGATGGCCGTGTGTTTGGGAAAATGGGTCACTCTGAGCGCAGAGGAGAAAACCTCTATCAGAATGTTCCCGGAGAAAAAGACCAGAAACTGTTTGAATCGGGTGTAAAGTATTTTGGATAAGTATTTAAAACGTACTTGGGCAGAAATCGATTTGGATGCGGCAGAGTATAATTATCGTGCAATCCGCGGTGCACTGCATCCGGGGACCAAAATGTGCTGCGTCGTAAAGGCGGATGCTTATGGGCATGGCTCCGAAGTGTTGGCTCGTCTTTATGAGAAACTGGGCGCCGATTGGCTGGCGGTTTCCAATTTGGAAGAGGCCATTCAGCTGCGCAACGAAAAAGTGCATCTGCCGATTTTAATTCTTGGCTATACGCCGCCCAAGATGGCGGGACAGCTCTGTGCCTTGAATATTTCGCAGGCATTGCTTTCTGAAGAATATGCTGAAGCATTGAACCAAGAGGCGGTTCGGCAGGGGACAACAGTTCGCTGTCATGTAAAGTTAGATACCGGCATGAGCCGAATCGGCTTTGTTTACCAGCAGCCTGAGCGCGATGGAGCTTCGCTCGACGCGATTGAGCGCGTCTGCAATCTGCCGGGTTTGATTCATGAGGGAATCTTTACCCATTTTGCAGTAGCGGATGAAGGAGAAGCAGGCAGAGCATTTACGGAACATCAGTTTGCATGCTTTTCCGGTGCAATTAAAGAACTGGAGAAGCGTGGAGTTACTTTTCAGCTTCATCATTGCGATAATTCGGCCGGTGTTACGGAATATCCGCAGATGCAGCTCGATATGTGTCGTCCGGGTGTGATTCTCTATGGGATGCAGCCTTCCGCTGCTTTGCAGAATCCGCTGCAGCTAAAGCCGGTGATGGCGCTCAAAAGCGTAATTTCGCTTGTTAAAACGCTCGAATCTGATACGCCGCTCAGCTATGGTTGTACCTGTAGAACAAAGCAAAAAACAGTGGTGGCAACCGTGCCGATCGGATATGCCGACGGCTATCCTCGGATGCTTTCCAATCAGGGAGAAGTTCTGGTGCATGGCCATCGAGCAAAGATTCTTGGAAGAGTCTGTATGGATCAGCTGATGATTGACGTAACCGGAATCGAAAATGTTCATGCGGATGATGAGGTGACATTGATTGGCAGCGAAGGGGAAGAAAGCATTTCCGCCGCAGAGATTGCGGGCCTTTGCAAGACAATCAATTATGAAATCACCTGCGATATCAATAAGCGGGTATCGAGGGTTTATCTAAGGAATGGAAGACCTGTTTCCGTAACCAATCTTATTTGCTGAACTTGATGATAAAAAATGCTCTCTGCAGTGAAAAACTGCAGAGAGCATTTTTATTGTGCGAATGATTTTTTTAAGAGAGCAGCATGCGGTCATTTGTAAGTGCTGCACCTTGAGCGGTATGAAAGCGAGCTAAGAGATCATCGACAGTAAGAGATTTTTTCTCTTCTTCTTTGATATCAAAAAGAATCGTTCCTTCATTCATCATGATAATACGGTTCCCATATTTGAGAGCATCGCTCATGTTGTGCGTGACCATCATGGCGGTAAGTTTATCTCGTTTAATAAATTCGTCTGTCAGGTTTAAAACAGTTGCGGCTGTTTTAGGGTCAAGCGCTGCCGTATGTTCGTCTAAAAGTAAAAGCTTGGGCTTTTGCAGAGTTGCCATCAAAAGAGTCAGCGCCTGACGCTGTCCGCCGGAAAGAAGGCCAACTTTACTGGTCAGACGGTTTTCCAGTCCCAAATCCAATACTTTTAATTTTTCCTGATAGAGTTTGCGTTCTTCTTTTGTAATGCCCCAACGCAGTGTCCTTGTCTGTCCACGGCGATAAGCCATTGCAAGATTCTCTTCGATGCCCATGTCTCCTGCAGTACCGCGCATCGGGTCCTGAAAAACGCGGCCAAGATATTTTGCTCGTTTAAACTCGGGCAAACGAGAAACTTCTGTGTCGCCCAAGACAATCGAACCGCTGTCACAGGGAAAAACACCTGCAACTAGATTTAGTAAGGTGCTTTTTCCGGCACCATTTCCGCCGATAATGGTAATGAAATCTCCAGGTTCCAGATGGAGATCAATACTAATTAGCGCTTTCTTTTCATTGACGGTTCCTTTATTAAATGTTTTACATACATTTTTAAGTGTTAACATCTGGCACCCCTCCTTACTCTTTTTGATTGGTTTCGTCCGGATCTTTATCCGAATCATCAATGCTGCCTTCCACTGCGCGATCAGGGACAAGCGGCGGCGGAAGCTTTTCCTTGCGGCGTGCAGACCATATTTGGACTTTCTTTTTCAAGATTGGGAAGAATAGCGCCAGTGCGACGATGATGGAAGAAAGCAGTTTCATGTCCTGTGATTTGAGGCCCATAAAGAGAACCAACGCAATAATGATACGATAAACGACAGAACCTCCCAGCATAGCGATGAGCCGTGCGATAAAGCTGAGGTGATGCCCGAGCAGCACTTCGCCGATAATGACAGAGGCAAGACCAATTACGACGGTGCCGATTCCCATGCTGACATCACCAAATCCCTGTACCTGTGCGACAAGGGCACCGGAAAGACCAACAAGACCGTTGGAGAGGACCAATGCCAAAATGGTCATGGTGTCTGTGTTGACGCCCAAAGAACGTACCATGTAGGGATTGTTGCCGGTAGCGCGGATAGAGCAGCCGATTTCGGTGCCAAAAAACCAATACATCAAAGCAATGATAATTGCGGCAATAATACCGCCGAGAAGCAGTTCGCAATTGTATTTGGAAACGCCAGGCAGCATTGCTTCTACCTTCATATCAACGGTGTCAACGCCTAAAAGCGGAATATTTGCCTTTTCTCCCATGATGTGAAGGTTGATGGAATAAAGAGCAGTCATAGTAAGAATTCCGGCTAAGATCCCCGGAATTTTCATTTTGGTATTGAGAAAACCTGTTAAAAATCCGCAGACCATTCCACCCAGAAGTGCCACCAAAAGCGACAAAAACGGGTTCATGCCCTTTGCGGTTAAAATAGCAGAAATTGCACCGCCGGTCGCGAAGGAACCATCTACCGTCAGATCGGCAAAATCCAGTACCCGAAAGGTAATGTAAACGCCTAAAGTCATGATGCCCCATAAAATTCCCTGCGCGGCTGCGCCGTGAACGGCACCCAGTAAGTTTGAAATATCCATATCCTATAACCCCGATATCATTGATTTTGAGCGCAATGGGCGGTGAGTTGCCCCACCGCCCGAAAGTGCAGATCTAGTTTTTCTGTATGTTAAGAAGCGCTGGAGACATCTTGCCCTTTTGTAATTTTTTCGGGCAGTGTAATACCGAGCAGTTTTGCAGTAGCGCTGTTGTAGGAAACATCGTAATTTTCCTGATATTCAATAGGCATTTCACCAATCTTTGCTTCGCCGCGCAAAACCTTTGCTGCCATTTTGCCTGTCTGTTTGCCGAGCTCTTCATAATTAATACCAACAGTGCACAGACCTCCATTAGAAACCATGCCACTTTCGCCGACGATAACGGGCAGTTTATTCTCATTAGTGATTGCCGCTACGTTTTTCATGCCGGAGGCCAGCATGTTGTCAGTTGGAATGTAGACCGCCTGCACTTTTCCAACCATGGACTGTGCTACTTGCTGAATTTCATTGGAATTGGAAACCGTAAATTCCTGAGACTTGATTCCCAGAGCATCGCAGGCTTCTTTGGCCCAGCCTGCCTGGATCTGGCTGTTTGATTCACTGGAGCAATACATAATTCCGACTGTTTCAATGTTCGGAACAATTTCTTTAATCAGATCAATCTGTTCTTTAACCGGCGTTTTATCGCTGGTTCCGGAAACATTTTTTCCAGGCGCTTCGTTGGAAGCAACCAGTTTGGATTCGGCCGGATCGGTAACCGCTGTAATCAGGACTGGTGTGTCTGTAATAACCTTTGCAACAGCCTGTGCCGCAGGAGTGGCAATTGCAAGGACTAGATCCGGCTTTTTGTTGGCAAAAGTGTTGGCGATTGTCGCACAGTTTGATTGTTCCCCTTGAGCATTCTGCACATCATAAGTAACGTTTACGCCCTCTTTAAAGCCTTCGTCTTCCAAAGCTTCTTTAAACCCCTTGAGAGAAGCATCCATCGCAGGATGAGTCATCAGCTGTGCAACTCCGATTGTATAAGTTTTACCGCTCGCAGTTGAAGCAGCAGTGCCGGAAGTGGTGGCAGAACTGCTGGAACTTCCTCCGCATGCCGTCATCGAAACAGCACATACCGCAGCCATCATGCCGGATAAAATCTTATGGACCTTTTTCATGTTGGTTCCCCCTCCATCGCTTTTAGTAGTTAAACCGTTTAATACTTTAAAGCAACGATTAATAGTAGTATTCTACAAGGAAAGCAGACTGATGTCAATAGAAAATCAAAAATCTCTTAAAATAGAAGAATTTTTTTAAAAAGTGCAAAGAGTCGTGTTATAATAGAAAAAAACAAATCGGAGGAACCGGAATGGAAGCTGTATTATACCGTTATGACGGGGAAAAGCCGACTTTTAAACTGACTGCAGATCCGGACGGAAATGATGATGGAGGAAGGCCATATGACCTTCCAAAAGGATATCATGTAGAAGAGACAAAAGATGGGCCTCAAATTATAGGGGAACTCCCCTGTACACTGGAAGAACATAATGGAAAACCGCTTTTAGTAGACAATAAAAGCCGAAAGGCTTATCTTCTGGAGCGTAGCCGTCGGATTACGCAGCGGCGCGAAGAGATGGGGATGACCCGTCAGGAACTGGCAGATGCGCTTGGGGTTACGTTGATGGAAGTGTATCAGTGGGAGACCTATGAAGTAGAGATAGGAACTGCTGTCTTGGGGCGTATTGCCAAAGTACTGGATTGTGAGACGATGGATTTAATTAATTAGAGCGAAAAGAAAATTTTAAACAGAAAAAGGGTGTGATTTTCAATCGAAAATCACACCCTTTTTTTAAGAATAGTTATTGTCCTTTAAGAATGCTATTTAAAAATTCTTTTGTGCGGGGCTGCGTTGGGTTGGAAAAAATCTGTTCAGGAGGTCCCTCTTCCAGAATCACACCTTGATCCATAAAAATTACTTTATTTGCGACTTCTCTTGCAAAGCTCATCTCGTGAGTGACCACGATCATGGTCATGCTGTCACGGGCAAGCTGCTTCATGGTATCGAGTACCTCGACAGTCAATTCCGGGTCCAATGCCGAAGTTGGTTCGTCAAACAACAGGATATCGGGGTGCATCATCAGTGCACGGGCAATCGCAACCCGCTGCTTCTGTCCGCCGGAAAGTTCGCGCGGATAGCTGTTTGCTTTTTCCGAGAGCCCAACTTTGTTGAGATACCGTGTACAATCGTCGGCTGTGATTTTAGAGTCCTGCTTTTTCACAAGCTTTGGAGCAAGTTCCAGGTTCTTTCGAACGGTCAAATGTGGGAAAAGATTAAAATGCTGAAAAACCATCCCGGTTTTTGCCGTTGCCGCCGCAATTTTAGCGGGCTTGCAGTAAATCCCATTTTCCACCAAAGGGTCTCCGTCAATCCAGATAGAGCCACCGTCTATTTTTTCAAGATCAATCAGCGAACGCAGCAGCGTGGATTTTCCACCGCCGGATGGGCCGATTACGGCAACAACTTCTCCTTTTTCCACTTCAAAAGAAATATCCCGGAGAACGCAAAGATCGCCAAAAGATTTTTTTAGATTTTTTGCTTTTAAAACAGACATCATTGTTTCCTCCTTAAAAATCAAATTTCTTTTCTAGTTTTTTGAAAATGACAGACGGAATCGTTGTCAAAACCAAATAGAAGATAGCGGCAAAAATATAGGGGACAAAGGTTGCCTGAGAGTTGACGATGTTGGTGGCATTTTGCAGCAGCTCTTCGATGCCGAGTGCGAAAATCAGCGAAGTGTCTTTTACGAGCGTGATCGTTTCATTTGCGGTAGAAGGCAGTGCAACCCGGAACATTTGCGGAAAAACGACGTGCAGATACATTTGGCTTTTTGAAAGGCCAAGCACTTTGGAAGCTTCGTACTGCCCGGGGTCGACCGCTAAAAGCCCGCCGCGGAAAATCTCGGCAAAATAAGCGGCATAGTTTAAAGTAAATGCCAGTGTACAGGCAAATGAACGGCTTGTAATGACTAAATGAGGGCCGATTCCCGGTATGTAATAAAGCCCGTAAAATAAGATCAGCATCTGAAGAAGCAATGGCGTTCCGCGAAGAATATAGATATAAAATTCAAAAAACCAACGAATCGGTTTGATCGAACAGCGGGCACCAAGCATTACCAAAATGCCAAGAATTAAAGACAAGGGGAGCACAATGATAAAAAGCTGCATGGTTACCAAAGATCCCTTGCACAGTTGTTGGAACATGACGGAAAAGTCCATAAAAGAACCTCCTCGAAAATAAGATAGAAAAGGGCCGCACTATCGCAGCCCTTTAATGCTTTCAAACAGATTTAAAAAATCAGCCTTTGTACATTGTATCAGAGCCGAACCAGTTGGTTGCAATCTTTGCAGCGGTTCCATCGCTGATCGTCTCGTCGAGTGCTTTCTGAATTTCTTCCATGAGAGCTTCGTTTCCTTTTTTTACAGCAATTCCATAAAGCTCATTTGCAAGAGAATCATCGAGAATGACGAAAGGATACTGATCGGCTTGCTTGGCAAGATAATAATTGGCAACTACAGAATCCATAATGGCGGCGTCCGCGCGTCCGGTAGAAATTTCATTGAGACAAAGAACATTATCTTTGAGCTCCGTTACATTCGCGGTAATACCGGCATCTTTCCAAGCATCAACTGCCGTGGATTCCTTCTGCATGACAACATTTTTGCCATTGAGATCTGCTTTACTTTTGATATCGGAACCTTTCTTGACGATAATCACCTGTTTGTTTTCCATATAAGGCTTTGAGAAGCACATCTTTTCTTTGCGCTCGTCGGTAATGGTCAGACCATTCCAAAGCAAGTCCACTTTTCCGGTATCGAGTTCTGCTTCTTTGGAACTCCAGTCGATGGGCTGGATCACAAGCTTTTTGCCCATCTTATCTTCAATGACCGCTTTTGCAAGATCAATATCGAAACCGACGACATTGTCTCCGTCTTTAAATCCCATTGGTGCAAAATTGACATCGCAGCCTAAGATTAAGGTATCTTTGCTTGCTGTAGAAGCAGCGGCAGAAGAAGCAGCCGTTGACGCAGAACTGTTGGAACTACTGCCGCAAGCGGACAACGCCATTACAGTGGCGGCCGCAAGTACCAGAGAAAGTATCTTTTTCATTTTGTAAATCCTCCTAAATTCCTTAACTGAAAACATTCAGCAATTCACTTTTTTGCTTTATCATGCTATCATGATAGCTGTCTAAAACTTATTATATCGAACTTTTCTTGATTTGGGAAGAGAAAAAGAAAGATTTTTTCGAAAGAATCGTTTTTTATAGCATTTTTGGAGGATTCGTTTGAGAATTTGTGTTTCTCTTGAAAAAATTCATGAACAATGCGATAATTAAAGGAAAAGAAAAAATATTCAGAAGGAGGAACCCAAAATGAGGGCAATCTGGATTGTTCTAGATAGTTTTGGAGCGGGTTCTTTGCCGGACGCTGCAGATTATGGAGATGAAGGGGCTAATACGCTTTTGCACATTGCGCAGAATGCAAACCCTTTTTCTTTGCCCAATCTTGAAAAAATGGGACTGGGAAAGTTTTTTCCGACCCCTCATCTGAGAAGTGACCTGCCGGCAGATGGCGCTTTTGGCAGAGCCAAAGAGCAGTCTGCCGGAAAGGACACCACAGCGGGGCATTGGGAAATGGCCGGTGTGATTACAAAACAGAAGTTTCCGACTTTCCCAAACGGTTTTCCAAGCGATTTTATCGAAGCGTTTGAGAAAGCCTGCGGGCGCGGCATCTTAGGGAATAAGGCGGATTCTGGTACGGCCATCATTGAAGAACTGGGAACTGAGCAGTTAAAAACCGGAAAACTGATCGTCTATACTTCTGCGGATAGCGTTTTGCAGATTGCAGCACACGAAAAAGTGATTCCGCTTTCGGAATTATATTCTATCTGTAAAATTGCGCGTGAGATGATGCAGGGGCCGCTCGGTGTCGGAAGAATTATTGCGCGCCCATTTATCGGGGAGCCGGGACATTTTGTGAGAACTTCCGACCGCCGGGATTTTTCTTTGGAGCCAATGGGGATAACGGTGCCCGATCTTGTGAAAAAGGCAGGGCTGCCCAGTATTGCGGTTGGAAAGATTTCCGATATTTTTGCGGGGCGCGGTTTTACCGAGAGTGTTCATACGGTTGATAATGCAGATGGAATCGAAAAAACGCTGCAGATGATGGGACGCTATGAGGAAGGGTTGATTTACACCAATCTTGTGGACTACGATATGAAATATGGCCATCGCCGCGATGTGCAGGGATATGCAGATGCGCTGATGGCATTTGATCATCGTTTGCCCGAAATTCGCGCGAAAATGAATGACCATGACATCCTGATCATCACTGCAGATCACGGATGTGATCCAACGTGGAAGGGAACCGACCACACGAGAGAATATATTCCGATTCTGGCAGTGGGCGCGTCTGTACCTGCAAATACAGATCTTGGCATTCGGGAAACTTATGCGGATATCGGCGCGACTGTCGCAAGATTCTTGAGATGCGGATCACTGTTAGCAGGAACTTCGTTTCTTAAATAAGGAAGAAAAAATCCCGCTGATTATTTTAAAAGCGGGACTTCCTTATTTTTTAAAGGGAGTAAGACATGATATTTCCACACCAAAATCCGCTGTAACGGCGATTGTATTGCAAAAATTCCTCAAGACAAAAATATCCTTCTTTTCCCCACGAAGCGGCATGCAGAAAATGTCCCTTTGGAGAGACGATTTGATCGCCGAGGAATAACAGATAGTGGGAACAAAGCCGATCGAAGGGGATAAAATCACCATTTTTAAAGGAATAAAATGGGATGGAGTGCCCCGCAAACGGATTGGGAAAATTCTGGCCAATTCCAACAATAGCAGGGAGGCCTTCTTTAAGGAGCCTTTCGAGTGCCTTTAAAAGAGCAGTTTGTGAGGTTTCCCAATGTGTGTGAAGAAGGAGATTGTAATTTTCAGCATAGTGATTGATTGCATGAGAAAGCATGTAGCTTTGAACACCAATTTTTGGGAAAACGGGAAGATAAATCCGATACAGCAGCAGTAAAAAAGAGAGATACTCTTTTTCTTCAATCTTATCATTTTTAATAAAAGAAACTTTTTCGGTAAGAGGGGTCTCCGGCAAAAGGCTGTTCTTGGTCAGTAACAGGAGAAAGTCTCCCATAGAAACAAGTCCACAGCCTGACTTGCTGAGGATGTCAGCCCGCCTTTGAGAGATAAGGGGGGAGCTTTTGAGCCAGGCTTGGTTTCCAAAAAAAGAAAAAGAACCATCTTTGCGGTGGATTCGTATCATATTCATGGGAAAAAACTCCTTTCAATTGGAGAACGAACGAGATAACGGAGGGTATACAGATGGGGGTACAAGCAGGAACACAGGAAGAAAAGTTTGATCGAATGACAAAGTCGCCGGTAGACCGCTTAATCTGCAAATTAGCGGTACCGACGATTTGCAGTATGTTGGTTACAAGTGTCTATAATATGGCCGATACCTATTTTGTTGGGCAAATTGGAACCAGTGCAACGGGAGCTGTCGGAGTCGCATTTTCAATGATGGCGATCATTCAGGCACTGGGATTTTTCTTTGGACAGGGTTCGGGCAGTTATATTTCCAGGAGGCTTGGGGCAAAAGATCTTGACGATGCGTCTAAAATGGTGACGACCGGCGTCTTTTCCGCAGCGATCTGCGGAGCAATTGTCGGGACATTAGGGCTCATCTTTTTAAAACCGCTTGCATGGGCGCTTGGCTCTACCCAAACGATTCTTCCGTATGCCTGCGAGTATTTGAAGTATATTTTGATTGGTACACCGTGGATGGTAGCTTCTCTTACCTTAAATAATCAGCTGCGCTTTCAAGGACGCGCACTTTATTCCATGATCGGGATCATGACCGGCGGAATTCTAAATGTGGGGCTTGATCCGCTTTGTATTTTTGTATTCCATATGGGAATCGGAGGAGCGGGTTTTGCAACGATGCTGAGTCAGGCAGTCAGCTGCGCACTTCTTGTAGCAGGAACTTTTCAGAAGGGAAATCTGCGGATTCATTTCCGTAATTTTACCCCCAATACCAAGTATCTAAAGGGCATTTTTCAGGGCGGATTTCCGTCTCTCTGCCGCCAAAGCCTTGCAAGTGTTGCAACGATCTGCCTTAATTTTGCAGCCGGTGCCTATGGGGATGCAGCAATCGCTGCCATGTCGATTGTCATGCGTATTTCAAACTTTGCCGGTTCGGCCGTTATTGGTTTCGGGCAGGGATTTCAGCCGGTTTGCGGATTCAATTATGGTGCAAGAAAATTTGACAGAGTTTTAAAAGGCTTTTGGTTCTGTGTACGGATTGGCACCGTTGTCATGCTTGGGCTCAGTGTTTTGGCTTTCATTTTTGCGCCGCAGATCGTGATGCTGTTTCGAAGAGATGATCCGCAGGTTATTGAAATTGGAGCGTTGGCCCTTCGGTCGCAATGTGTTGCCTTGCCGCTGCTTGCATGGATTTCTTTGGGAAATATGATGCAGCAGGTTATCGGGCAGTCTGTGCGTGCAACAATTATGGCACTTGCCCGTCAGGGATTGTTTTTCCTTCCACTTCTGGCAATTCTGGTGCCGAATTTTGGCCTTTTTGGAATCCAAATTTGTCAACCGGCTTCCGACTTTTGTACAGCATTGCTGGCAATTCCGGTCTGTGGGAAGACAATCAAAGAATTAAAATTGGGTACAATTATCGAGCCATCAAAAAAAGCGGGCTGAAAATTTTTACTTTTGCTGTCCGTAATTGTAAAGTGCAAAATGGCGCATCGCAGCAACATCTTTTGGGTCGAGGGAATCAGGCATTTTTCCGATTGCACGGATACGCCAATAGATTTCAGCTGTCATTTCAAGAACTTTGGCTGCTTTGAATGCTTCTTTTTGTGTGCGGCCAATGCAGACTGCACCGTGCGATTTTAGAAGGCAGGCGTTTTCTCCGTGAGAGAGCGCGTTTGTGCAGGCTTTAGCGAGTTCTTTACTTCCTGGCAGCGCATAGGGACATACTTTTACCGGGGCACTGAGCGACTGTGCGGCTTCATCAAGAAAAAGCGGAATTTGTTCTCCAATACAGGAAAAAATCGTCGAATAGATTGGGTGCGTGTGAATAATCGCATTAATTTCTGGGCGGGTACGATAAACTGCAATATGCAGATCCTTTTCGACGGAAGGGGTTCTGGTTCCAGAAGAGATGCTGCCATCGGGAAAAAGTACAACAATATCTTCTTCCGTACAGATTTCATAGTCCATCCCGCTTGGAGTTAAATAAATAAGTCCGCTTTCCGGATCACGCAGACTCAAATTTCCCCATGTTTCCACTGTTAATCCGGAATGAAGGAGTGTTTTTCCGCCTTCAATTAACGCTTTTCGGTAAGAATACATGATAAAACCTTCTTTTTCATGATAAACTCTTTTTTATCAGTATAAAAAATTTGCTTGCAAAAAACAAGGACAAGAGAGAAAATTTGGGAAAAAGTCTTATATTTTGCGGGAAAGGATGAATTTTTGTAATGACTGTTTCTGAAAAATTGGAACGCTGTTTTCAAAGTGTAAAGGATAAAATTCCGTTTATTCCGAAAGTAGCTCTGATTCTTGGTTCCGGATTAGGTGATTACGGAGACTATGTAAAAGTGGAGGGAACGATCGACTACCATGAGATCGAGGGGTTCCCGGTTTCTACCGTTCCCGGACATAAAGGGCGGTTCTTATTTGCCCATATTGGAAAAGTCCCCGTCGTGATGATGCAGGGAAGAGTCCATTATTATGAAGGATATTCTATGCAGGACGTAGTGCTGCCGACGCGCCTGATGAGAAGACTCGGTGCGGAAATCCTGTTTTTGACGAATGCTGCGGGCAGCGTGAATCCGGACTTTTGTGCGGGTGATTTTATGCTGATTAAAGATCAGATTTCGGATTTTGTGCCGTCTCCGCTGATTGGGAAAAATCCGGACGAGCTAGGTCCCCGTTTTCCCGATATGAGCGAAATTTATGACCGGGATTTACAGGAACTCCTGAAAAAAGAAGCCGAAGATCTTGAAATTTCGCTTCGGGAAGGAACCTATCTTCAGTTTACCGGCCCCAATTTTGAAAGCCCTGCTGAGGTTCGTATGGCACATGTTTTGGGTGCGGATGCGGTTGGAATGAGTACCGCTTGTGAGGCAGTTGCTGCCAATCATATGGGAATGAAAATCTGTGGGATTTCGTTTATCTCGAATCTTGGGTGCGGAATCGGAAACCATCCGCTTTCCCATCAAGAAGTGGGAGAGGCCGCTAAAATTGCGGCGCCTCGGTTTCGAAAATTGGTAACGGCCGGGATTACTGCTATGGGAGAGACTGTTTTGCAGAAATAATGGGAGGAGAAAAAATGAAAGTTCAGTATCCGGAAAATGTTGCGCTGAATGAATCGGAAACGGCAGTGGTGATCTTAGATCAGAGCGTTTTGCCCAATGAGACTCGCTTTTTAACGCTTTCAACGCCGGAATCGTGCTATGAGGCAATCCAAAAGCTTCGTGTTCGGGGGGCTCCGGCGATCGGGATTTTTGCAGGATATGCACTCTATGTCCTTTCTAAGACAATCCGCGCAGATTTCTTTCCTGCATTTTATCAAAAGCTTTGTGAAATTGGTTCCTATCTTAATTCTTCGCGGCCAACAGCGGTTAACCTAAGCTGGGCAATCAAGCGAATGGAAAAGGCTGCAGAAAAGAATCAAGAAAAATCGATTTCTGAAATCATTTCCATATTAGGGAAAGAAGCACATGCCGTTCAGCAGGAAGATATCGATATGTGCCGTTCCATCTCGGAATATGGGCTTTCACTTTTTAAAGAGGGAGACGGCCTCCTGACCCATTGTAATGCGGGGCCCCTGGCAACTTCTCTTTATGGAACGGCGTTGGGACCGATGCTCCTTGCAAAAGAGAGGGGCAGGAATTTTCGTGTCTTTTCAGACGAAACAAGACCTCTTTTACAGGGAGCCCGGCTCACGAGTTACGAACTGCAGAAAGCGGGCATTGATGTAACGCTGATCTGTGATAATATGGCTTCTCTGGTGATGAAAAATGGTTGGGTAAACGCTTGCTTTGTCGGTTGTGACCGAGTTGCAGCAAATGGGGATACCGCCAATAAAATTGGAACAAGCGGAGTGGCAATTCTTGCAAAGCATTATGGGATTCCTTTTTATGTGCTTGGGCCTACTTCTACGGTCGATCTTTCCTGCAAGAGCGGAGACGATATTCGGATTGAACTGCGCCATCCGGAGGAAATCCGTGAAAAGTGGTATCGGGAACCGATGGCGCCGGAGCATGTAAAATGCTATAACCCAGCGTTTGATGTGACGGACCATACGCTGATTACTGCGATTGTAACGGAAAGCGGAATTTGCCGTTCGCCTTTTACAGAGAGTTTAAAAAAAGCATGTCAAGCTTCTAAATATCAATCTGCAAGATAAGGAGGAAATCTCTATGAAAATTCGGCTACGAAATGTAAAAATAGAAACGATGGAAGAGGGAAAACCTGTATTTCTCGGAGAACTTCGGACAAATAATAATCAAATCACTTATGTCGGTCCGGAAAAAGAGGACGGAGAACCTTTTGACCGTACGATCGACGGCAGAGAAAATCTGATTCTGCCGGGATTCAAAAATGCGCACACCCATTCTCCAATGACCTTTTTGCGTTCTTATGCGGATGACCTGCCGCTTTTAGATTGGCTCAATCAGCAGGTGTTTCCGATGGAGGCACAGCTCCGAAAAAAAGATATTGGGCCGCTTACAAAACTTGCAATTCTGGAATATCTAACAAGTGGGATCACGGCATGCTTTGATATGTATCTTTTCCCGAAAGAGGCCGCACAGGCTGCTGTTGAGAGCGGCTTTCGAATGGTCCTCTGCGGCAGTGTCAATGATTTTACCAGCAGTCCCGAAGAACTTTCAGAAGACCATAAGACGTTTAATCATTTTGACCCGTTAATCACGCATCAGTTGGGGTTCCATGCGGAATATACTACTGCTCCGGAACGCATGAAAAAAATTGCAAAATTGGCATATGAATTTGAAGCACCGGTTTATGTGCATAATTCCGAGAGTGTTTCTGAGGTGGAGCAGTGTAAAAAGAGAACCGGTATGACGCCAACTGCTTTTATGGATAGTCTCCATCTGTTCGATTTTGGCGGAGGCGGATTCCATTGTGTCCATATGACGCCTCAGGATCTTGATATTTGTGTAAAACGCGGAATTTCAGTCATTACGAATCCCGCTTCCAATGCAAAGCTTGCCAGTGGAATTGCTCCGCTGTGTGAGATGGAAAAGCGGAAAATCAATCTTGCGATTGGAACGGACGGACCGGCCAGTAATAACTGTCTCGATATGTTCCGAGAGATGTTTTTGACAACGGCATTGCAGAAGCTTTCGCTAAACGATGCCTCTGCAATGGATGCCAATACGGTTCTTCGTATGGCGACGGTAGGCGGCGCAAAGGCTATGCGGCTCTCAAATTGCGAAACACTTTCTACGGGTCAGCAGGCCGATTTGATCATGATCGATCTTCATCAACCAAATATGCAGCCGGAGAATAACCTTTTAAAAAATCTGGTTTACAGCGGCAGTAAGCAAAATGTAAAGATGACAATGGTTGCTGGAAAAATCCTTTATGAAGATGGAAAATTCTCGATTGGGGAAGATCCGGAGAAAATTTATCGGGAAGCAAATGAAATTATCGCCGAAAAGAAAGAAATGGCAAAACAGGCGGCAAAAAAATAAATAAAAAAAGCCCCGTCCGGCATTTTTACAGCCTGGCGGGACCTCTTTTATGCTGATTAATTAGAAAGATGCTTTTGAGCGATTGGAATCAATCGCGGGTATAAGAGCTCGATGCCCATGGTGATAACCGGCACCATAACGGCACTCTTGATAAAGCGAACAGAGAGCAGCGCAGCAAGGGAAGTATCTGTGATCATCGAAAGCCAAAAGCTGTTAAGAAGCAGCTGTGTGGTGCAGACACAGAAAGCGGCGGTCAGAGAACGCAGCCAAGAGATCGGGCGGTTATGAAGGATCAGCCCATAGAGAGCGCCCGCAAAAAAACTCGTCAGTGTAATTCCGGGAAAATAAGCACCGGTCGGGAAAAGAAAAGTTCCAAGAATATCTGCAACAGCACACCCCAGGCCGCCCACCAAAGGGCCAAAAAGAAAGCCCAGTAAAGAAGCAGGGATAAAGCCGAACCCAATTCGGGCGATGGGGGTGCTGATGGAACAAAACCGACCGAGAATGATATCCAGCGCTACAAGAAATGCAATTGTAGTCAACCGGATCAGCGTGGAATGATTTTTCATATTGATTCCTCCTCTGAAATCGGCAATGCCACAAACAGAGAAGACTCTTTTGTGACAGCGGATGCGAAAGCACATCATCCGGTCGTATTTCGACCGCGTCGTCCGACAGCAACTTCCCGTCCATCGGCACTTCATGCGTACTTTCTACTCTGTACAAAGATTTACAATTTCATTTTACGCGTTTTTTTGTTTTTTTGGAATAGCCAAAGCCAAAAATTTTTAAAAAGGGCAATCTTAATAGAATGAAAAGATTCACTTTCAATAAAGACGAAAAAATCACGAAGAAAAGGGCCAAACACATAGGGCGAAAAAATTTCACTCGCTGTGTTTGGCCCTTTTTATTTATGTTTTATGTAACTGAATGAATCAAAATAGTCTGTGCTTTTAAAAGTCACAGCTTAATTTTACCAAAACTTTTAGAATCTTTGGCACATGGGACTCATCCCTTAAACTTTATTTTTGTTGATACAGAAGTTTCGCCCGTAAGAACTTGTGCATTGGAATCCACTCCCCGTAAAATTTTGCCGTTCTCGGAATACGGCGTTCCGTCTTTTCTATGCCATTGGATTCACCCCTTTTGCTTTTCTTTGTCTGTATTATAACAGGCCGTTTTATAAATTGCAACCCTTGCTTTGCAATAATTTATAATAAATATTGCAAAATTAGCTTTAAATAATTAATATATGAATAAAGTTTAAACATTGTTGCAAAATTATTAAAAAATTATTCAAATTTATTTAAAATGAGTTTCGGGCTGACTTGAAATTTTTCGATGCTTTAAGGCAAAAATTTCAACAAAAAAGTTAAATCGTTTTAAGCTGAGCCTCCATAGAATCTCGATCAAGACAGCGTTCCAGAGCTGTCTTTTTGGTAATCCTGCCCGCTTTACAGAGGTTAAAAATGCTGGTATCCATCGAGATCATTCCTTCTTTGGTACCGGAAAAAATAACAGAATCCAGCTGGTGAACTTTTTCTTCGCGGATCATATTTTGTACAGCCAGATTACAGATCATGATTTCAAAGGCCGGTACCATCCCACCATCAACAGCTGGAAGAAGCTGCTGTGAAACAACGGCCTTGAGCACCATCGAAAGCTGTAGACGAATTTGATGCTGCTGATTGGTGGGGAAAACATCGATAATGCGGTCAATTGTGCTGACTGCATTATTGGTATGCAGAGTAGAAAAAATCAGCTGTCCGGTTTCCGCGGCAGTCATAGCCGTTTCGATTGTATCGAGATCCCGCATTTCACCCAGCAGCAAAACGTTTGGCGCCTGTCGAAGTGCGGCGCGCAAAGCGGTTACATAGTTTTTTGTATCGGAAGCGACCTCCCGCTGAGAGACAATACATTGATTATGGCGGTGAATATATTCAATCGGGTCTTCCATCGTGATGATATGACCGCTGCGGGTTTTGTTAATCTGATCAATTAAACAGGCAAGTGTCGTGGATTTTCCATTTCCGGCAGGGCCTGTAACAAGTACCAGCCCGCTATTTAGCTCGCTCAGTTTCATTACCTGATCCGGAATTCCCAATTTCGTTGGATCCGGCAGCTGAAAGAAAATGATACGGATTACAGCAGCGAGTGAGCCGCGCTGACGATAGGTGTTTGCCCGAAATCGCCCCAAACCATTAATGGAAAACGAAAAATCGTCATCTCCGGTTTCCTGCAGGGTATTCATTTTACGGTTTCCTGCAAGAACGTAAATCTGAGTAATCAGTTCTTCTGTTTCCTGCGGAGAGAGAAGAAGTTTATTTGCGTGAATAAATTTTCCATTACACTTAAATGTGACCGGCAGATGAGAAATAATAAACACGTCAGAACAAGATCTTTTAACAGCTTGTGTGAGCAGTTCCTGAATTTTCATAAGATCAATTCCCTTTCCAAAGATTTTGGGACTGTCCGGAGAGATCATCGGGCAGAGAAATCGTATGGGTAGATAAAACAGTATAGCGCGTCTTTTCGGATGGCGCATTGATTTGGATTACTTGCAGCAGCTTGGATTTTTCGCTGATCGAATAAGTAAATGTAACTGTATGATCTGCTTCTTCATATCGGGCATCCTGTCCAAGCGTTTCCAGAAAAACGGAAGCCTGTGTGTAATATTGGGAAGGATCATTGATGTTTTGCTTAATCGTAGAAAGTCCAAGATCAAGTTTTTGCAGGGTCTCCTGACTTAATTCGTCTGCCTGATAATAGCTTTGCGTATAATCAAGGCTTCGTTCTGTAAGGCGGCTGTCTTTTGAAGCAATTGAAAGAGCCAATACGCAGAAGCAGGTAAGGCATAAAGTTAGAAAAATCATCAGCAGCGAGACAAACCCGATATTGGTGCCCACTCCGACTTTTCCTCTGTGATTCCATCGGTTCATGAAGCTGCCTCCTTAGGAAAATACTTTTTCGTTTCCAGAGAACAGAGAAAGGCGCTTTCTGAATGAACGGAAATCTGGGCGGTTTTCATAATACCGGTTTCGGTTGGTTCCTCGTTTAGAGAGGCAGTGAGCTGATAAGCTTCGGAGTCGGAAGAAATGGGCTGCATATCTTTATCTAACGAAATTACAATTTGGTCTTGCAGAATAGAAGCGTTTGGATATTGTTCTTTAATCAGATCATGAAAGTCTTCGTTAGAACGGAATAAATCAGCAACCGATTGTGCACAGCTCATTGCTTTTGTTTTAAGTACAGAATTTTCACTCATCGTTTTTGCGTGAACAAACAGCTGCAGCGCAATGGCACAGAATAAGGAAAAAAACAAAATAGAAATGGAAATTTCAATCAGCAAACCTACTGATTTTGAGCGGCCTTTCATCTGTTAAGATCCCCCTTCCCAAGATAGACGTTACGTGTATCCTGCCTTCCATCTGCTCCGGTAATGGAAAACGAAAGGAGGTCGGAAGCAATCCATTGAATGGAAAAATCGGAAGCTTCTACGATCTTTTCGGAGTTGATCGGTTCGCTTCCGGAAAGGACGGTACTTTCCCAAAGAGTATTGTCAGAAAAATAAATATATGTTTCGTAAGCGGTGCCGTTTTCGTCTTCGGTAAGAAGAAGGGTGTGATTGTCTTTCAGAGAGATAGCTCCTTCAGTCCTACGCAGACGGTTTGCAACATAGGAGGCACCTGTACGGCTTTGATAGGCAAGGTCCGTGTCTTTCTGAATTTTCAGATAAACCTTCAAACCCGAAACCGTCACAATAATGGTGCAGACTGCAAAAAGGCAAACAAGGAGAAAAGGAATCAAGAATCGGAGAATTGCATGTTCCTTTTCAGCTGTAGAATGCTGCATAATGGGTACCTCCTTTCTGTTGATCGATCCTATTTAGAATATTTTAGGCAGAACGCGGGATTAAGTGAACTTCCGGCATTAGATTGGTGGAAAACATACGATAGTCCACTAGGTATTTTTTATGATCGATATACAAACTGTAATTTTTTTCCAGATAATCTGTGCTGGAAGGATAAAAGCCTTCCACCGCATAGCAGGTCATCAAGGCTCGGCTGATGGCGGTTTGTGCGGCTTGTTGAGATTGTATTTCGAGAGATTTAGAAAGAGCACCGGTATGTTGAAAAAGCAGCACAAAAACAATTCCCAGCAGACAGATGGTCAAAATTAGAGCTTTTAATCCGCCACAAGAGCGCCTTTTCATCTTAAAACCACTCCTTTTTAGCCCATAGAAGACAAAATGCCAATCAGCGGCAGCATAATGCAGAGAAGAATGATACCGATTATGACCGAAAGCGTAGCAACTAGAATGGGCTCAATTAAACCCATCACATTTTCCAGGGATTCCATGGAATCCTCCATAATCTCTTCGGAAAGCTTTTTTAATGCCTGATCAGTTGCACCGGCTTTCGCGAAAGTTAGGAGGATACTGGTATGAAATGGGCTGAAAATTTGATTCTTTGCCAAAGTTTCTGCAATAGAAGTTCTATTTTTGAAATCTTTTTTGCAGTTGATCAGTTTATCATCCAGAATTTCGTTTTGAATAATACTGGAGGAAAGCTCTAGGGCATGTTCCGGTTCCATGCCGCTTTGCAGCAGCATGGAGAGCGCAGAAGAAAACTGTGAGACTAAAATTCCAAAAATGATTTTCTTAACTTTCGGAACTTTACCGATCATATGAAGCACCCGCTTTTTTCCAGAGGAAGAAAGCGTCATCAACCCGCAGATTCCCAGAGAAAGAAGCAGAATCAAAGAGAGAATCATTGCTGCTTTTCCAATAACCAGTGCAGCCGAAATCATAGAATTCTGTTCCATGTAAATTCCTAGCTGTGTATAGACGTTATTAAAAATAGGAAGAACTTTAAGGACCAGAAATGTAATTACAGCGCTTACTACACAGATCAAAATCACAGGGTTTAAAATGGAACGCTTAATTTGTGTAGTAATTGTATTTTTTTGTTCGTAATAATCTGCAAGAGATTCACAAACTGCTTCTAATCGCCCGGAAGTTTCTCCGATTTTTATCATCTGTATCGCGTATTCCGGGAAAAGACCAATTTTCTGCATGGCAAGATGCAGCTGAAAAGTTGTTTGAATTTCCGCGTTGAGCTTCAAGAGAGTCTCTTTTAAGTCGGAATCTTTGGAATCCTCCAGCATTAGGGATAAGCAATTCTGAATTGGAATTCCCGCTTTTAGCAGAACCCCCAAACTGTTAAAAAAGAGAGAGAGCAGAGTAGGGGAAAGCTCTTTTTGTTTATGAGAGCGCATGAAATTCCTCCTGTCGTATCATATATTAAAAATAAGCTTGATAGTTAATAAATATAACGATTTGTATAGTGAGAACCGTCTCCGATAAAAGTTGACAGAGAGCTGTCATTCATACTGGCTGCAAAGGTGGGATCGATTCGGTTCCATTCATTGGGATCCGCTTCGAATTTTACAGAAATCCATCCGGCATTTTGCAGATAAACCATATCCCATGCGTGATAGAGATCCTTTTCTCCTACATAGCCAAAAACCATTTTGGTAGGGATTCCGTTTGCGCGCAGCATCACTGCTGCAAGAGAAGCGTAATCATAGCAGATTCCTTTTTGACTGCTGAGTGTCTCGTCCGGATTCGGAATATAGATCGTTTTTAGAGAAGCAGCCTTTTCTTTATCATAAGAGATGTGATCTTTAATATAATTATATATTTTTGATAGAACCTCCGCATCGGAATGACAATCAGAGGAGAGCTCGTACGCTTTCTGCACAGCAACACTATCGCTGGAGAAGGGAATATATTGAGTGGAAACCAGAAAAGGAGAAAATTCATCTTTGAGTTCTGCAGAAAAAGAGCTTGTCAGAATTGCGGCATAACGATCATCTGCAATCTGCTGAAAAATGGTTGCTTCGTAAGTTCCATTTCCGAGAGAAAGCGGAAATGCGTCTGCTTTTCCATAGATCAAATCGTAGTAATACGTTTGGTCGTCTTTTACGACGCGCAATTTAGCCCGCTTCGTTTGATCGCCGGAATAGGAGGCCAGAAAATATCCCTGCGAGATATTACCAATATCTAAGGTGGCGTTGTTTCCTTGAATCACCTGATTCGTTGCGGAGACTTTTGGAAGATCCTGAATCGGAAAGAAAGTAGCTCCCACTATAGCTGAAGAAGCAGCAGAAGCATTTTTTGCAGTGAAATTTGAGGAATCCCCACAGCTGCAAAAGATGGTACAGAAAAGGAGGAGGCACATCATTTTAAGGACTAAATGATAAGAAGATATTTTGAATAAATGGGTCGGTTTACTTTGTTCAAAGTCAATCATATCCTTTAAAGATTTGATGAATAGTCCTCCTTCCCGGAACAGCCGAAAATAATCGAACTATGGCTGTTTCCATAATATATAAAATATGGTGGCTTAATTATTATGAATCCCTTTTTTCATGATAGCATATTCAACCATAAAGTAAAGTTTTACCATACGTCTATTGAAAAATCTTCGGGCCTAAATAAAGTCATTTTTTAAGTGTATTTAGGATTGAGATTTTATAAAAGACAGATATCTTTTAGCTAAGACTAATTTGCTGTTGCTTGTAAAAACAATAATAATTATTATTTATTTGATTAAACTAAACAAATTTGAAAATATTTTAGTTGAAATTAAGTATACTTTATGATATTATAATTACAGAAACGAAAAAGCTTTTACGCGTTTTAATTTTAGAATTTTGAACTATAACAACAAAGTTGTTTAATCCTATGGGGGTGATCATGCTTATGAATGGATTGCATTTGACGGTATATATTTTTAGTGATTCCTTAGAATTGGAATCTTGTTTGCGGAAGGTGCCATTGGAAAAAGATGTTACCTGCGGATTTCTGACATGTCAAAAAATTTCTGAGATTAATTTTAATAATGGAATGAGTCTCATTATTATTGATCAAGTATCCTTAATATCGGAAATTTGCGCTTTTAAACAAAAAAATGTTACTTCGATTTTTTACGGACAAGAAAAAGAATTATTACAGCTCAATGAAGAAACGTTGTTTTTAGTAGACGAAATTTGGGAAAGATCGTCTTCTGAAAAGATGCTCCAGTTTTATTTTGTCAACCGGATCAAAGAGACACAATATAAATATGACGCGTGGCTGTATCAGAATCTCCTGACGGTGACGATTGATAGTATGCCGGAAATGGTTTGGTATAAAAATATTGCCGGTGCACATATGATTGTAAATTTACAGTTCTGCAAAACCGTACATAAGACAAAAGAACAGGTTAAGGGGAAAGGACACTGTTATATTTGGGACCTTCCGCCGGAAGAGTATGAAACCGGGGAATATGCTTGTCAGGAGTCTGACAATGCCGTTATACAAAAAAGACAGACATGTGTTTCTGAAGAGGCTGTAAAAACAAAGGACGGATTGAAACAACTTCGTACTTTTAAATCTCCATTATTTGATATTGACGGCTCTGTGATGGGGACTGTTGGGGTTGCACATGATATGACTGATTTTAGCAATATTGGAGTGGAACTGGAAACCTTAATTGAGAATTTTCCGTTTCCACTTGCCATCTGTGATAAGCAATGGAATATTGTTCGTACAAACCAAAATTTTAAAGCCATATTTGATGTTTCAGGTTCTATGTCAGATTATAAAGTATGGAAAGCTTCAACATTTCAAAATGTTTACTTAAAAAAGCGTGATCATGAAAAAACAAAAGTGGAAGAAGTCATTTTTCAGCGTGAAGACCAGCACTTGATTTTTGAATTGATTGAGCGGGAGATTATTGATGCATTTGGCTATGTATCTGGATATTACTGCCTTTTTACCGATATTACGGTAGAGCGTTGTTACGAAAATAGAATTATGAAGATGGCTAATACAGATCCTTTGACGCAGGTTTATAATCGCCGTTATTTTTATAATTATATGAAAGGTCATTATGGAGAGCCAATGACGCTTTTTTATATGGATCTGGATCATTTTAAATTGATTAATGATACTTATGGTCACCAGTATGGTGATTATGTGCTTTCTGTTACTGCAAAACAGATTCAAAAAGTATTTCCGGATGGGCTGGTCGCACGTATGGGCGGAGATGAATTTATAGCTGTTCTGTGCGGTGAATATGACATTTCCGAAATGAATCGGCGGGCACGTAAATTAGCGAAAATTGAAAAAAATGTGTTTTACAAAAACATCGTATCAGACAAAAAGTTTTGCGAAAATATTACGATCAGTATTGGAATTGCGCAAACAGATGGGACAAATAAGAGCGTTGACGCATTGATTATGGAAAGTGATACGCAAATGTATCACCAAAAGAGCAGTGAGGAATAAGTCTGGGTTGATCGGTTATTTGCAAGCGTGTATTGGGGAAAAGAAAAAGGCATGACCTGTACAAATCAGTAAGGTCATGCCTTTTTGTGCGATTATTCAGACCTAAAATTCCTATTTTTATGTGAAGCACGATTTTACATAATCAACCGGGACATCCATACGAATAGCTGTTTCTTCAATCGAAAGTCCAGTGTTTATAAATCTTTTAACGACCATATTCATGCTTTCGCCGACTTCAATGATGTGTTTATCCAAATCATAGAAACGAACGACTCGCTGGCCCCACGAATGTTCAAAAAGCGGGTGAACATATAGGATGCTTTTGATACTATTTAGTTTTTTAACAAAGCTATCCATGTCATCTTCTTCAAAATACAGCTCACAGGCATTGTTCCCAAAGACAATTTCTTCCTCTTGCTTATGAATAAAAATTTTCCAAGTATCGACAGTCTGCAATGCGATACCGCCTGTCAAAGTGACATTTGCTCCAAAATCAGAAACAACTTTCAACTCTAAAACATCGTGATAAAACCGTTTCGCCTTTTCTATGTTTTTTACCGCGATTAGCGTGCAGGTATATTTCATCTTCACTTGTCCTCCAGTGCAGATTTTAGATAATTTTCAATATGAAAATATTAATAAGAAACAAAAAATCCATGTGCAGGTTTAATTCCTTACACATGGATTTTTATTTGGTGCGCCCGACTGGATTCGAACCAGCGGCCTTTCGGGTCGGAGCCGAACGCTCTATCCAACTGAGCTACGGACGCATATTGACAACGCCTGTTATTATATCACAGGGCTCTTTCTCTGGCAAGTTGTTTTCTTGTGAAACATGCAGAAAAATTTTTAGTGGTTGACTTTTTTCGTCAAGATATAGTATACTAAAACCATAAAGATCATATGACTGACGGAAGTGGGAATAACCACATGGAGTATGATCGGAAAATGCCGACCGTCTGGGCGTAAATACCCGGACGATCGGTATTTTTATTTGCGTTTGTCCGGAAAAGGAAGGAGCAGAAAAATGACGCTTGCTCGAATCCATTCGATTGAGAGCATGGGACTAGTAGACGGCCCGGGAATTCGCGTAGTCGTGTTTATGCAGGGGTGCCGACTGCGGTGCAGATTTTGTCATAATCCGGATACATGGGACTTATTAGCCGGCACACAAATGTCACCGCAGGAACTTTTAAAAATGCTTTTGCGCTATCGTCCATATTTTGAACGAAGCGGTGGCGGAGTGACTTTTTCCGGCGGAGAACCTTTGATGCAGCCGCAGTTTCTTGAGGAAATGCTTTTCCTTTGCAAAGAGGCGGGAATCCATACTTGTTTGGATACAGCCGGCTGCGGAATGGGGAATTATGAGGCAATTTTAAAGAATACCGATTTAATTCTTTATGATGTAAAAGAGATTACATCGGAAAAGTATCAGCGTATGACAGGTCAAAGCTGGGATGAAACAAATCGCTTTTTAAAAGCGGTACAAAAAAGCGGAACGCCAGTATGGGTGCGCCATGTAGTGGTGCCGGGGCTGACGGATTCGCCGGAACATTTAAAAGCATTGCGTCAATTTATTTTGGAACGGGTGCCGAATGTGAAACAGGTAGAACTTTTGCCGTACCATTTGCTGGGAGTCAGTAAATACGAGACGATGGGAATTCCTTATTCTTTAAAAGGGGTCCCTGCTATGGACCCCAATGTGTTGGAAGAAGATCAAAAGAAATATTTTCAGAACTTTTCAGGAGGAATTTAAAATGCAGAAAGCTTGGGAAGGTTTCCATGAAGGAAACTGGCAGAATATAATTGATGTCCGTAATTTTATTCAGAAAAATTATACTCTTTATGAGGGAGACGAAAGCTTTTTAAAAGGACCTACCGAGAAGACTCAGAAGGTCTGGGGAAAATGCACGGAACTTTTACAGGAAGAAATGAAAAAAGGCGGCGTTTTGGATGTTGAGACGGAGCGGATTTCCGGCATCAACAATTTTGAACCCGGCTATATTGACCGTGAAAATGAAGTGATTGTCGGACTTCAGACAGATGCCCCGCTTAAAAGAATGGTAAATCTTTACGGCGGAATGCGCATGGCTCAACAGAGCCTTGAGCAGTATGGATATAAGCTCAATCCGGAAATTGAACGTCATTTTTCAGAATATCGTAAAACCCATAACGAGGGCGTTTTTGATGCTTATCCCCAAAGGGTAAGAACGGCGCGCCACGCAGGACTGCTTACTGGACTTCCGGATGCTTATGGACGCGGCAGAATCATTGGAGATTATCGCCGGATGGCGCTTTATGGGATCGATTTTTTGATTGAAGAAAAAGAAAAAGATCTCGACGAACTGGATGGTCCGATGGATGATGAGAGAATTCGTTTGCGGGAAGAAGTCAGCATGCAGATTCGGGCTTTAAAAGCAATTGCAAAAATGGGCGCAAGCTACGGAATCGATTTGACAAAGCCTGCCTCTAACGCCAGAGAAGCCGTACAGGCAGTTTATATGGGATACTTAGCGGGCGTAAAAGAAAATAATGGTGCTGCAACTTCTTTGGGGCGCACCTCTACCTTCCTCGATATTTATATTGAGCGTGATCTGCAAAACGGTCTTTTGGACGAAGAGGGCGCTCAAGAGCTGATCGACCAATTTATCATGAAACTTCGTTTGGTGCGCCATCTGCGTACCCCGGAATATAATGAGCTTTTCGGCGGCGATCCTACTTGGATCACGGAATCTCTTGGCGGCGTCGGCGTAAACGGCAAACCGCTGGTCACCAAGAACTCTTTCCGTTATCTGCATACGCTGAAAAATCTCGGTACCGCACCGGAACCGAATCTGACGGTTCTTTGGAGCGAACATCTGCCGCAGACATGGAAGAATTACTGTGCAGAGGTTTCTATTGAAACCGATTCAATTCAATATGAAAATGACGATATTATGCGCCCAATCTACGGAGACGATTATGGAATCGCATGCTGTGTTTCCGCTATGAGAATGGGCAAACAGATGCAGTTTTTCGGCGCTCGTTGCAACCTTGCCAAGTCTTTGCTCTATGCGATTAACGGCGGAATCGATGAGAAAAAAGGAACGCTGGTTGTACCGGGAATTGAGCCGATGACGGACGAAATCCTCGATTATGATAAGGTTTGGAAAAGCTATCAAAAAGTGCTGGAATACGATGCCCAGCTTTATACGGATGCCAATAACATCATTCATTTTATGCACGATAAGTATGCTTATGAAGCAAGCCAGATGGCTTTGCATGATACAAAAGTAGAGCG
>DIQY01000047.1:0-876 GCA_002424295.1 Ruminococcaceae bacterium UBA5450
CCGGAAACCATCTTTTCGCCAAAACAAGGGAAAGGCCAATGAAGTCAGCTATTGGGTATTCGATTACCCACCGGAAAAAGAACTTGAAGTCCGTGAGCGGATTGAGTATTTAAAAAACAAAAATGAAAAAGGAACCGATGGCTTTGAGTTGGTTGTCTATGATTTATATGACCTGATTATCAATCATCTTGAGAATAAAAACTTCATTGAGAAGTGCGAGAGCTTTGAAAAGAAAAGCGGCTTCTCCCGTGTAGCAACTGCGGTGCAGCATACACTGAAAATTACGGATAAAAACAATCTGATGGTGAAATATATCGTGGAGCATACGCCAAAGAATGCAGTGGTTTTTCTTACCGGGATTGGTAAGTGTTATCCTCTATTGGAAGCCCCGGAGGTTTTTAATAAAATACTCTATAATATGCCGCAAGAATTTGCCGAGGTACCGATGGTCCTTTTCTATCCCGGAACATATACCGAACAGGAATTAGTAGTATTTAACGAATTAAAAGAAGACAACTATTATCGCGCATTTCGTATTGTACGCTGAGGGGGACGTAAAATGCTGATAAAGGATATGTTTGCCAAACCGATTGACCGAGAAATTCAAGGGGTTATCATTGTCGGTCAAGAAGAAAATTCGGATGTTAAGCAAGAATTGGAAGAATACGTTGTAACAAAAGAATTGCAGAAGTATTTTGCCGATTTCTTTGCCGCTTTCAGAAAAGGAATTGTCGGTACGACTCCCAAAATGGGTGTCTGGATTTCCGGTTTCTTTGGAAGTGGTAAATCTCACTTTTTAAAAATTCTGTCGTACCTTTTGGAAAACCGTGAAGTTGGCGGTAAACATGCCATCGACTACTTTGTAGATGATAAAAA
>DIQY01000047.1:1103-1396 GCA_002424295.1 Ruminococcaceae bacterium UBA5450
CGACTACTTTGTAGATGATAAAAAAATTGCAGATCCTATGGTGCTTGCCGATATGCGGCTGGCTGCCAATACATCCACAGATGTTGTCCTGTTCAATATTGATTCAAAGAGCGATTCCAACAGCAAGCAAAATAAGGACGCCATCGTCAATGTATTTCTGAAGGTCTTTAATGAGATGCAGGGATTTTGCGGAGCAATGCCGTTTCTGGCCGATTTGGAACGCCGCTTAACTGATGAGAACCGGTTCGCTGAATTTAAGGAAAAATTTACAACGGAGTATGGGGCACCTTGGG
>DIQY01000047.1:1687-6290 GCA_002424295.1 Ruminococcaceae bacterium UBA5450
CAGTATTGAAGATTTTGCAAAGCGTGTTAAGACTTACATTGATCGTAAGGGCAACAATCATCACGTTGTCTTCCTGGTGGACGAAGTCGGCCAATACATAGGCGACGATTCGAAGTTGATGCTGAACATGCAGACAGTTACAGAAGAATTAGGCAAAGAATGTAATGGCAAAGCGTGGGTTATTGTAACCAGCCAGCAGGATATCGATTCTGTCACTAAGGTCAAAGGAAATGATTTTTCCAAGATTCAAGGCCGGTTTGATACCCGCATCTCCCTTTCTTCCGCCAATGTGGATGCTGTGATTAAAAAGAGAATCTTGGAAAAAAATGATACCGCAGCACAGATGTTACGTCTGCTTTATGGTCAGAAGTCAACCATCATCAAAAATTTGATCGTTTTCAACGATAGCGTTGAAAAAAAACTGTATGCAGATGAAAACGATTTCTCCGGAGTTTATCCCTTTGTGCCGTATCAGTTCAATTTGCTTGGCAGCGTTTTGACTTCCATTCGCACTCATGGGGCATCCGGGAAGCACCTCTCCGAGGGTGAGCGCTCCATGCTTGCCATGTTTAAAGAATCTGCGGTGGAATATAAGGACAAGAGCGAGGGTACCATTGTCCCTTTCTATGCTTTTTATGACGCGTTGGAAAATTTTTTGGATCACAGCCATCGCGGTGTAATTCTAAAAGCTTATGAAAACAGTTTTATAAATCCAGAGGGGAAAGAGAAAGATGTCTTTGCCGTCAATGTTTTAAAAACGCTTTTCATGATTAAGTATTGCAACGACATCTGCAATGCCAATATCGATAATATCACCAGTTTAATGATCTCCAATATTGATGAGGACCGTATTGAACTGAAAGCCAAAGTGGAAGACGCTCTGAAAGTGCTGATGCGTCAGATGCTGGTGCAGAAAAACGGCGATATTTATATTTTCTTGACCGATGAAGAGCAGGAAATCAACCGCGAAATTGACAGCCAGAACGTAGAAATGGCTGAGATCNNAAAGATGTCTTTGCCGTCAATGTTTTGAAAACGCTGTTCATGATTAAGTATTGCAACGACATCTGCAACGCCAATATCGATAATATTACAAGTTTAATGATCTCCAATATTGATGAGGACCGTATCGAGCTGAAAGCCAAAGTGGAAGATGCTCTGAAAGTGCTGATGCGTCAGATGTTGGTACAGAAAAACGGCGACATTTACGTCTTTCTGACCAACGAAGAGCAGGAAATCAACCGCGAAATTGACAGTCAGAACGTAGAAATGGCTGAGATCATCAACAAGGTATCCGAAATAATCTTTGAGGAAATTTTCACAGACAAGAAATATCGTTATCCTGCTTTTAATGGTCGCTACTCTTTCCCATTCAATCAGACTGTGGATGACAGGCCATATAAATTGACCCTTAGCTACGACATCGGCGTTCGAATTCTGACTCCGGCGTCGGATTATGGCAGCGATGAAACCACATTGCGGATGATGTCCGGTCAAGGAAGCGAAGTGCTGGTCGTACTTCCGGAAGACCGCGCCTTTATGGATGAAGTCCAGACCTATTTAAAAATTGAAAAATATCTGCGCTTCAATACATCATCCTCCTCCCTTTCCAAGTACGAGACGATCAAAGAAGCCAAGCGTATTGAAATGCGGGAACGCAACAGCAACGCCAAGCTTTTCCTGGCGGACGCTTTGAAGGAAGCCGATATTTATGTCAACGGTGACAAGGCGCAGATCAACTCGAAAGACGTCTCCAGCCGCATTGACGAGGCCATCGGCAGATTGGTTACAACCGTTTATCACAAGCTTTCTTATATTGATACTGCCATGGGCGAGGACGATATCCGAAAGATGATGCGTTCTTCTAATCAGTTGACGCTGAATCTTGATGGCGGCAAAGAAGCGAATGCGCACGCGCTGGACGATGTTCTCCAGTTTGTGGCTGGCAACACGCACATGCATATCAAGACTTCCATGAAGACACTTAAGGACCGTTTTATGAAAGCGCCCTACGGTTTTGTGGAAGACGATGTGCAATGGCTTGTTGCCCGTCTGTTTAAGCGCGGCGATTTATCTTTCACTGTAAACGGTGCCGATGTTACTTTGCTGAATAAATCAGATGAAGAGATCGTCAGCCTAATTACCAAAAAGGCATTTGTGGAGAAGTTGCTGATGGAACAGCGTATCCGCGTTTCCGATAAGGATAAAAAGATCGTTCGCAATGTAATGAAGGAATTGTTTCATACTTCTTCCGTAAACGAGGATGAAGATTCCGTCATGAAGAATTTTCAATCCTACAGCCAGCATATGCTTACCGATCTGCATATTCTTGAAGCTCGGTATGATGAAAAAAAATATCCGGGTAAAAATGTTGTTGCCAAAGGAAAACAGCTTCTTGAAAAAGTGATTCAGCAAAGCACACCGCTGGAATTCTTTCATACGGTCGCCGGGATGGAAAACGATCTGATCGAATTCGCCTACGATTTCGACCCGGTAAAGGCATTCTTCAGCAGTGAACAGAAAACCATCTTTGAGCGCGCTCTGGATATGCTGGCGATCTATGATGACAGTAAGACATATATTGTGGATGCGGAGTTGGAAGCAGTCGTAGCCAACATGCGTTCCATTGTCCAGGAAACAGAACCTTATAAGGATATTCCTAGGCTGCCGGAACTGCGCGAAAAATTCATGGAAGCATACATGCAGGTGCTTCATGTACAGGAAACTCCGGTCTATTCTGCGATTGATGAAGCCCAAAAACGTGTTATGGAAATCCTCAGCGGCAAGGACTACAAAAGCCAAATGGAAGAACATTATCTGAAGCAATTTGCAGAGATTCGGGAAGAGGCGTCGCACTGTAACAACGTATCCCGTCTGAGGGGATATGCCGACCGTGCGGAAGCATTGAAACTTCGAATCCTGAATGATATGGATAATCTGGACGCGGAGATTGCACATAAGAAAGCAGCGGAAGAAGAACGCATACGGAAAGAAGCCGAGAAAAACGGCGAAAAGCCGGTTGCTCCCGTAGCTCCGATTAAGCCGAAGCCAAAGAAGAAAAAGAACATTGCCATAAAATCGGTTACGATGACCTCTTCCTGGAGGATTGAATCTGAGGACGATATTGAAAAATATTTGGAAACGCTGCGCCGGAACCTGAAAGAGCAATTGGAAAAAGATACGATTGTGAACGTTGAATTTTGAGGTGCTGGTATGACAGAAGAACTTAAATCAATTATCAGAGCAGATATTGAAAGATGTGAGAAGCATACTTCGAGAGAAGGATCTTCAGCACTTTTTCAAGCTCTAGTCAGTAAATACAATGGTATTTTTCCAGACTTCGAACAAGAAATTTCTCAATCTGGGAAATGCAGTACACCGGGTATAGAATTTGATTATCGGCCTGAATTGAATGCGATCAAAGAAAAATTGCAAGTGATTTTGGCAACGGAAAAGAGTAATGACCCTCTGTACGATTTCAAGGTAATGGTTGATGAGGACCTTAATTCGCTACAGTCTGCACTTGCGGATATAAGTAATACCAAAACACTCGAATACGCAAAACAGCAATTGTATCAAGATGTAACCGCAAAATATCATCCATATATACCCAAACTGGGAGATGGATTATATGAGTTTATTGAACAGTCCGGTTTCTATGATGAAGTGACCGGCGAATCGCTTTTTTATAATTTACGGCAGATTTATAATAAAATTCTAACATATAAGAGGTTAGGTTATCCTGGACTTCAGAAAAGGGAAAATTCAGTGCCTTCGATAGTGAACCAAGTTACGAACAACAATGAAAACCGCATTGATGTTGATATTAGTTTCAACAGTGTACGTGAAAAAGTCAAGGGAATGTCGGCCTTGCCGGAAGCCGAAATTAACGAAATCTTGCGTAAGATAGACGAGATTGAAAATATCGTTCATTCATCCGATCGCAAAGCAAAAAAGTGGGAGAATGCAAAGAATATTATCAAATGGATTGCTGACAAAGGTGTAGATGTCGGGATTACTCTGTTGCCTCTGCTGTTGCAAATCAAGTAATCCTAAGGGGAGTATTGATATGAACAAGACAGCTCTTAAAAACTTTGCAGTTTGGGCACGGAATAAACTGATTGCGGATATTACATACAAAGCCGGTTTGATGGGTATTACCGAAGCAGGAATTAAAACTGCCCTCCCCCAGTCCACCAAAGATACGGAGTTCTATGATATTGGCACGAAAGAGCCGTATCTGGTTGGTGGCGAAGCCGTGAAACAGCGCAGGCGGCTGGTTGAGCTGATCAACGGGAAAACGGTATCTTCTAACTACAAGACCGCCTTCCATAGCGTCATTGAGGAAGTGGCCTACACTTGGTTCAACCGGCTGATTGCCGTCCGCTTTATGGAAGTCAACGACTATCTGCCTTCCCATATCCGGGTGTTGTCTTCCGAGAGTGCCGATAAGCTGGAGCCGGATTTAGTAACGACCCCTTTTGATGCTGATTTGGAGTTGACGGAGACCGAAAAAGCGGAGATTATCCGCCTGAAAAATGAAAATCAGGTGGATGCTCTTTTCCGTATGCTCTTTATCAAACAGTGCAATGAGTTGAACGGG
>DIQY01000047.1:6585-6715 GCA_002424295.1 Ruminococcaceae bacterium UBA5450
GCACGATATTCCCGAGGATGATTTCAACATTGAAAAAGGCGGTCAGGTGGAAATCATCGGCTGGCTGTACCAATATTACAACACCGAGCCGAAAGATGAAACCTTTGCGCTGCTCAAAAAAAACGTGAAA
>DIQY01000077.1 GCA_002424295.1 Ruminococcaceae bacterium UBA5450
CTCTTCCATCTCATCATAAATGGAAGAAAGCGCCTTTTTAAGCTTTCCCTGCGGTACAATATAATGAGAGGCCGGATAGATAGCGACGTGCTTTACTTCGGCTTTTAATTCCCCGGTAACTGGGTTAATCTCTGTGATTCGATCAATCTCATCGCCAAAAAATTCTACTCGAATCACCGTATCATTGGAATAGGAAGGCCAAATTTCTACAACGTCTCCCCGAACTCGAAATTTATTTCTGGAAAGAGCAACATCGTTTCGTTCAAACTGAATTTCCACCAACTTCTTTAAAAGCTCATCCCGGCTCTTTTCCATTCCTGGGCGCAGCGAAATCACCATTGTCCGGTAATCGATCGGATCGCCAAGAGAATAAATACAGCTGACGCTTGCAACAATAATGACATCTCTGCGCTCCGAAAGCGCACTGGTCGCCGAATGACGCAGTTTATCGATCTCATCATTGATTGCCGAATCTTTTTCAATATAAGTATCCGTCTGCGCGATATACGCCTCCGGCTGATAATAATCATAATAGGAGACAAAATATTCCACCGAATTCTCGGGGAAAAATTCCCGAAATTCAGAACAAAGCTGGGCTGCCAGCGTTTTATTATGTGCCAAAACCAGTGTGGGACGATTCATTTTCGCAATCACATTTGCCATCGTAAAAGTCTTTCCCGAGCCGGTTACACCGAGCAGCACCTGCTCGTGGTCTCCCTCTTTTAGCCCCTGTACCAGTTTTTGAATTGCCTGCGGCTGATCACCAGTGGGCTGATATTTACTGTGTAATTTAAAACAATCCAATCCGGTGACCTCCACATTCCTATTTTTGATAAAAAGTCCTGATTGATGTTATTATTGTACCACAAAACCTCAATATGTAAATATGAAAAGGGATCTGTTGTTTTCCTTTATATGGCACGTTAATTTTTGGTAGTTCAATTTCATTTTTTATTGCAATCTTTGTCTCTAATGAATAATTTTTTTAAAAAACAATTTCAAAAAATAGAATTTTTTCTAAAATTAAATCTTGACAAAAAAAGTCCAGTTTGATAAAATGCAGATATGAAGAGGAGGTGGAAATTTTGCTGATTACAAAAGAAACAGACTACGCTCTGCGAATTTTGCGTGCATTAGCAAAAAGTGACCGACTAACTACTACGGAGTTATCTACAAATGAACAGATCCCACAGAATTTTGCCTATAAAATTCTGAAGAAGCTCCAAAAGGCAGGATTTGTTGGAATTGCGCGTGGAACCGGAGGCGGATGTACTTTAACTTCTGATCTCAACAGTATTACTCTATACCAGCTGATCAATGCAATGGAGCAATCTGCGTTTTTAACTGCCTGCACCAAGCCCGGCCAGCATTGCTCATGGCAGGAATCCCATGATGATCAGATATGTCATGCACACATTCAGCTCTTAAAAATCCAGAAAACACTGGATCAAGAGCTAAAGTCCCATACACTCCAGGCTGTTTTATTCGGTGACTAAGCATCCTCTCCCTTACTTCGGGTCACGGAATCCCAAGGATAAAATTTGGAATTTGCAAAAGGAGGAAACAGTATGTTATTCAAGACCACACAGCAGCATGAGGAACTCCGAGCAAAAGTTCGGGCGTTTGCAGAAGAAAAAGTGAAGCCTTTAACCTTTTTGTTAGACAAAGAAAATGAGTTTCCAACGGAAGCAGTAACCGAGCTTGGAAAAATGGGATTGATGGGAATTCCTTATCCAAAAGAATGGGGCGGCATGGGACTGGATGTTATCAGCTACGCCATTGCGGTGGAAGAACTCGCCCGTATTGACGGCGGCACCGGGGTTATCCTATCCGCTCACACCTCATTAGGCACATGGCCGATTTATGCTTTCGGAAATGAAGCGCAAAAGAAAAAATATTTAATTCCGCTATGTAAAGGCGAAAAGCTTGGTGCTTTTGGTTTAACGGAACCGAATGCAGGTTCCGATGCCGGAGGAACAGAAACCACTGCTGTAGATAAAGGCGATTATTATTTATTGAACGGCGGCAAAATCTTTATTACCAACGCTCCAATCGCAGATACCTATGTCGTATTTGCAATTACCACCCCTGATATTGGGACCCGCGGTATTTCTGCTTTCATTATAGAAAAAGGTTGGAAAGGATTCGAATTCGGCGACCATTACGATAAAATGGGCATTCGCTCTTCCTCTACCGCTGAGCTGATTTTCAACGACGTGAAAGTGCCGAAAGAGAATCTGCTCGGAAAAGAAGGCCAAGGTTTTAAAATTGCAATGTCCACACTCGACGGCGGCCGCATTGGTATTGCCTCACAGGCGCTTGGCATTGCGCAGGGAGCTTTTGATCAAGCAGTGGATTACGCAAAAGAGCGTGTACAATTTGGAAAGCCTATCGCTTTTCAACAAGGGATTTCCTTTAAGATTGCCGATATGGCAACAAAACTGCGCTGTGCACGCTTTCTCGTTTACTCCGCGGCAGAACTGAAAGAGAATCACGAACCATACGGAATGGAATCTGCCATGGCAAAGCAATATGCTTCCGATATCGCGCTCGAAGTTACAAATGATGCGCTCCAAATTTTCGGCGGCACCGGATACCTCAAAGGGATGGAAGTTGAGCGTATGTATCGGGATGCTAAAATCACTACCATTTACGAGGGCACCAACGAAATTCAGCGCGTCGTCATCGCGTCCCATATTCTAGGCAAACCTCCAAAGCAGTCCGGCGAAACCGATCACCGTATGAAAAAGCCCACCCCTATCACCGGAATCCGTAAGAAGATGCTCTTCCGCGACGGGAATGCAAAAGATCAAGTAAATTCGCTTGTAGAAGCTTTGAAAAAAGATGGGTTCGACTTCACCGTCGGCATCCCGATTGATACTCCTATTGCAAAATCCGAACGTGTCGTTTCCGCAGGAAAAGGCATCGGCGATAAGAAAAATATGAAGCTGATCGAAAATCTGGCCAAAGCAGTTGGTGCAGCAGTTGGCTCTTCCCGTCCGGTCGCCGAAACGCTTAAATACATTCCAATCAATCGCTATGTTGGAATGTCCGGCCAAAAATTCACCGGGAATCTATACATCGCATGTGGAATTTCCGGTGCAACTCAGCACCTCAAAGGAATTAAAGACGCTTCCATTATTGTAGCAATCAATAAAAACGGCAATGCCCCGATCTTTAAGAACTGTGATTACGGAATTGTCGGCGATGTCAATGAAATTCTGCCCCTCCTTACCGAAGCACTCGGCACCGAGGAAAAGAAGCCAGCTCCGCCCATGGTAAAAATGAAACGCCCGCAAATGCCAAAGCCGGAACCAATCGGTCCCCGCTACATATGCAATGGCTGCGGCTACGAGTATGTACCGGAATTGGGCGATCAAGAC
>DIQY01000025.1:0-24744 GCA_002424295.1 Ruminococcaceae bacterium UBA5450
GAAAATTCTTCTGCCGGAAGTGTTCTGGAAGTATACGATCTGCTCTTAAAATACCGATACTATATCATTGCTGCCGGAAAATTATGCGTCAATAATGTTTTGGCAAGTAAATCCGGAACACTTGATAGGGTAACATCCCTTTACAGCCACCCACAGCCTTTGATGCAGTGCAGCACTTTTGTAGAATCCTGTGGCCTTTCGGTCAAAAAGTGCAGAAGCACAACAGAAGCTGCCGCTATGGCTGCAAAAGATCCAAATTCAGCTGCGCTCTGCGGAAAGAAAGCCGCCGAAGAGAATCATCTCAAAATTGTCCCGCTGAAAGTACAAAACTGCAGTGCGAATCATACACGCTTTTTGGTATTGAGCCGGGAACTCTGTCTTTCCAAAAAAGCTGATAAAATCAGTGTCTGCTTTAATCTGCCCCATCGTACCGGTAGCTTAAACGGTGTTCTCTCCCGTTTTGCCGCGGCGGGAATGAATCTGACAAAGATCGAATCTCGCCCGATTATCGGAAAAGAATTCGAGTATGATTTTTATTTGGATTTTTCCGGAAATATCCATGATCCTGTTGTGTTGGAACTTTTATGTTCTCTTTGGGACGAACTGCCACGCTTCTCATTTTTGGGGAATTATTCGGAAAATTAACTATAAAAAAAGCCTTCCGGTATCTTTAGAGATATCAGAAGGTTTTTATTTTTAAAGATTCTTTTTTCTTTTCGCCGCCAAAGCGACCCAGCCGCGTTCTTCCCGACGCTCCAAAATTTCGAACCGGTCTTTAAGGCCGTCCAAAACATCCTGTTCGCGCTCATCAATGATTCCGCTCATTAGATAAATCGTATCCTCACAGAAAAACCGCTCCACATCTTTTGTGAGCCGCAGAATCACATCCGCCACAATATTGGCAACTACAATCTGATAGGTTCCGGTCACTTTCTCCGTCAGATCGCCGCAAATTCCCACGAAAGAATCCGCTACTCCGTTGCGTTTCGCATTGCTGACTGCTGTTTTAACCGCCAACGGGTCAATATCAACCCCGACCGCTTTTTTTGCCCCTAAAAGGAGCGCCGCAACTCCCAAGATTCCACTTCCGCAGCCGACGTCAAGGACCTCGTCTCCCGGCTTTAAATAGGTCTCTAAAAGCTCCAGACACAGCCTGGTCGTCTCATGCGTACCGGTCCCGAAAGCAAGCCCTGGCTCTAAGTGCAGCACTATACGTCCCCCTGGGTCTTTTACTTCTTCCCAGTCCGGGCGAATCAAAAGTTTTTTCCCTACCGGGATCGGGTGAAAATATTTTCTCCAGTTATTAATCCAGTCTTCCATCCTGCAGTTTGAAGAACCGATCTCACTCTCAATTCCCGACGCTTTCAGCCGTTCCTGCAAAAAAGCAGTGGCTTCTGCCGGATTCTGATCTGGTTCCAAATAAATATGGATCATCGTTTTCGACCGATCTTTTTTCAAAAGTTCTTCATCGATCACGTCAACATGCGTAATTTTCCATGTACCCTCTTCCAAATCGGAATAATCTTCAATATAAATTCCATAGGGAACTACCATCTGTGCGATTGCTTCCGCTATTTCACTGTCTTTCTGTAAAACCGTAACGGTCAGGTCTGTCCAATCCATTCTAAAACTCCTTTAACGCATTCGAATCCTTTTATTTTAGTTTAACATGTTTACCCCCGTCTTTCAATATAATAAAGCGGAGGGATATACATGAATGAACGCAAATTCTTCCAAAGTGCTGCTGTCCTTACGATTACAAACGGACTTTTGCGTCTGACTGATATTTGGTACCGTGGATACCTCTGCACCCATCTCGGCACAGCCGCAATGGGGCTATATCAACTGAATCTTTCTGTTTTTGCTTTAGGGGTCAGTCTTTCTGCTGCCGGAGCCTCTTTTTGTACGACTCGCATGGTAGCGGAACATGGAAACGACCACCGAATTATTCGAAAATGTCTCTGCTTCAGCCTTTTGATCAGCTGCAGCGCCTGTCTCTTATTTGAGCTTCTTGCGCCGCTTTTTGGGCCTCTGCTTTCCGGCAGCCTCCCTCTGCGGATTCTTGCCGTTGGTCTGCCTTTTATTTCAGTCTGTGCCTGCTTAAAAGGCTGTTTTCTGGCAGAGGGAAAATCTGGTGTTCCGGCAGTTGCTGAAGTAGTGGAACAGGGGGCAACCATCGGGCTTGGCATTCTTTTTCTGGATGATTTTTCTTCTTCTATTACTGCGGTTATGACTGCCTCCACCACAGCAGAAGCGGTCGGCTGCATCTTCATGATTTTCTGCTATCTGAAAAAAATGTATCATCATAAAACGGACACCGCTCCTATTCCCTCCTTCCGTCAGGTAGCCGCGATTGGATTGCCCGTCTTAGGGGGAGCAGGGCTCCGCAGCTTTCTATTCTCAGTGGAAAATCTGCTGATTCCGAGAGGACTTTCCTCTTTTTGCTCCAGAGAAGAAGCTCTTTCCCAATATGGTTTAGTACAAGGAATGATGATGCCGATTTTGGTTTTTCCGTGTACCATTTTGTCCTCTGCAACTCTCCTGCTCATTCCGGAACTTGCCCGTTCCAATTCGCATGGGCAGCCAAAAAGGATTCGCCGAATCACGACAAAGGCCTTTTGTCTGACCAGCTGTTTTTCATTTATTTGCGCTGCATTGATGGCTGCCTTCTCTTCGCAGCTTTGTCAACTGTTCTATAAAAGCCAGGACGCGGCTGTCCTTATCCGCATTATGGTCCCTTTGATTCCACTTCTATATCTTGACAGCGTAGTCGACGGTATGCTGAAAGGACTGAATCAGCAAAAATATTCTCTGTGCTGTAATCTCGTGGATGCTGTCTTTCGAGTCTGCTGGTGCTTTTTCCTGATCCCGGTATTAGGTCTAAAAGGATATCTTTTGCTTCTTTTCTGCAGCGAGCTGCTCAATAGCTCCCTAAGTATCAGTAAACTGCTCAACACAGCCGATATTGAAATTTCTCCGCTTTGGATCCTTACGCCAGCTTCTGGAGCAGTTTTACTCTATCTTTGTCTCTCCTTGTAAATAAAACTCATAAAAAGCCTTTCCGAAATTTCGGAAAGGCTTTTCTTATTAATATCTTTTCTTTTTCGTCTTCGTCATGCGGAGCTGGACCAAAATTCCTAAAATTACAAGAACCGCCTCTATAAGGTAAACCGTCCAAAGACCACCAACATGAAATAAAGTTCCCAAATCCGCTCCTGCATTGACTCCGCCGCTCAGACTGGATGACACAATCACAATCTGCCGGATATAACTGACCGATAGAATGGCAAAGCCGATTCCCAAAAGGACTCCGGAAATCCATGCTGCTGTCTCATTTTGCTGAAACAACTGCAGTCCCATTCCAAGTCCCATAATAAAAGTAAACAGGAAAACGCCGAAACGATAAATAGAAAAGGATAACGCTCCTACTACCGTTGCACCGACAAAGCCAATCAATACGGCCCACGTCATCTCAAAGCCAAAGGCAGAAGCCACTAGATAAGCACCGACTCCTCCGATCAAAAAGCCTAAAAGGGTTGTCCAAAGGCGCAAAAGTTTATATCCGAAAAAACAATTCAATAAACTCAATAGAATACTTAAAACTAGAAAAACCATTCCGTATTTTTGCGGAAGTTCCCGTAATCCCTCTATTCCATTCATAAACAGCCCTCCTTTTCTTTGAATTATAACACAGGAACATGGGATTGACAATTTTCGTCGGAATCAGTAAACTTAAAAAGTATTCGTGTCTATTTTAGAAGAAAGAAGTGATTTTTTGGCCGTCTTTTCAGAACAAATCCTTTTGTTTACCTGTTATGCATGGATGGGCTGGCTCTGCGAAAGTATTTTCTGCTCCATCTGCGCAAAGCACTGGATCAACCGTGGATTTCTGTATGGCCCGTTTTGTCCGGTCTATGCAGTTGGAGCCCTCCTAAGCATTTATTTTTTGACCCCCGTCTCTGAAAACTGGCTGCTTGTATTCCTTTTGGGTACTCTCATCACTTCTGCCGTTGAATATTTTACCGGTTGGCTTTTAGAAACATTATTTCATGCTAAATGGTGGGATTACAGCAATCACCGCTTTCATTTGCATGGGCGCATCTGCCTCGAAAACTGTCTGATTTTTGGTCTGATGTGCCTCTTCCTAATGGAAGTTCTTCAGCCAAGAATTCTTTTTCTCATGCACATGATTTCCCCCGAAATAATCTCTTGGATTTCGGTTTTGCTTGTGGTTTATTTTGCCGTAGATACTTTCTTCTCTTCACGAAATGCTCTACGCATACGTGGGAAGATTGAAGTTCTACAGGGGATTCTCGATGAAATTCGTCTTCAGGTGCATCTTGCCAAAGATGACATAATTGATAATCTGCAGGAAAAGCTGGAGACTCTGGACAACGACACCCGTCAACGCGCGGCGGATCTAATCGCCCGAAAGAACGCTGCTGAAAAAGATCTCTCTGCTCTTTCAAATCGAATTCTCAAAGCTTTCCCAAAAATACAAATGCAGCTCCCAAATGCGCGGGATGCGCTGGATCAATTACGTAAAACTCTGCGTCGTCCCTAAAATACGCCTTTATTTTTTAGCCTCTGCAAAAAAGCTTTGCAGAGGCTTTTCCATTCCTGCAAGTTTTCAAGTTTTAAGGATATACTAGAATAGAAGAATTTGGAAATAGTCAGGGGAGGGCGAGAAAAATGGTGGGTTATATCATGACCGGAGTCATCTGTTTTTATCTTGGTTTGTTGTGGGGCTGCTGTTTTCGCGCCAGCGGAAAAAAGCATTAATTTTCTTGTGATTTTGGCAAAAACACCCAAAAGGACCTCTCTTCATAGAATATCTAAGGGAATATCCCGATTCTATGAAGGGAGGTTTTATAATGGCAGAAACAACAGAAGGGCAGTTCTGTTCAATTAAACCAACATCTCCTCTGCCGGAAAATCCGGTCGTTGCGATGGCATATGTTCCTTTTCAGCAATTTGGCACTACTTTTCCTCCGGAAAAAGCGTTAAATGCAGGAACTCTTTTTCCAGATCTTGATAAACCTTTTTACGGAAGGCGGGGTGCGCCAAAATGAATGAACAGCAAAAACTAATGCGGCAAATCTACGCTGTACAATTTTCAATCTGGGAACTGCACATCTTCTTAGATACACATCCTAACGACGCTGCAGCTTACAAAAAGCTGGAGGAAAATCTTGCACTTGCTAAAAAGCTAACGGCACAATATGAAGACACTTATGGTGCCATGGGCCAAAAAAGCGATTGTACTTCACGCTGGTCATGGATTCAAGGGCCATGGCCGTGGGAGATTAAGAAGGGAGACGAGGACTAAATGTGGACTTATGAAAAAAGGCTTCAGTATCCGGTAAAAATCAAGAATCCAAATCCAGCCCTCGCTAGGCTAATCGCCACCCAGTATGGTGGCCCTCATTGTAAATTATGATAATCGCCGGCTTATATTTTATAAGGATTAAATAACCGCCTTTACGTATCTTATTTGTTGCGTTATAAAGCGAAAGTCGCACAACCTATCGCCGCGTCCGATCGACCCACTACAAAAAAGTGCATTTTATGTAAGCAATTATACATTGTATCATTGCAGGCACAGAAAGTTGAAGTCAATTCTGGACAACCATTTTCAAGGCAGGCGTCATACCAAAGACACCGGTGAATGTTAATCTGAAATTCATTCGAGTTAGAAAATAAATATTCGGCTTTCCAATTGTCGTTATGCAAAACGATATGGGAGAACACTGCATGATAGAGCGAAAAGAAATTCGGCAGTTTTTCTAACATTCGGTACTGTTTGATCATTTTGACACAAACACGGGTTTGAAGATAGTCGTTAACCACACCGTAAGCCTCTTCTTTGGTCATAGACGCTTGCAGTCCCCGATACAGCGCAATCCTTGGCAAAATCGTTTTGACAAGCGTTTTTCTTTGCTGTTTTGTTTTTCCTCTGATTTTTGCAATCTGCTTCCGCAATTCATTCTGCTGTTGGGAAAAGAGAGCCTCACCCTTTTCTTTCCCAAATTTATCACACAAATATTCTTCCGTAAAAGCGCCCCATTGCAATCTTTTTTACCCAAACGCATGTCCTACTAAAAGGTTAATATCCCACTTGGTTTCTGCCGCCGCTTTTTGCACGGTATAGAGCCTTATCTGCGCGAGACAAAAGCTTTTCGCTATCGTCGCCTTCACAGAACGAAGCTGTCCCAATGCTGCAGGTAATACGCCCAGCCTTTTGGAAGTCCGTTTTTTCAACTGCGCCCTTGATTTTTTCAGCCACTTTTCGAGCATCTTCCAGACAAGTATGAGGCAGGATTACCAAAAATTCTTCTCCACCCCATCTGCCAACCGTATCGCTCTCACGAACGCATGATTTTAGAATACCTGCCAGCTGCGTAAGAACCAAGTCGCCGACCAGATGACCAAAAGTATCGTTTACTTCTTTGAAATGATCAATATCGAGAATGAAAATGGAAAGATCAGTGCTATAACGTGTACTGATGGAAAATTCATATTCCAAGACCTCGTCCAGCTTAAGCCTGTTATTAATCTGAGTAAGCTTATCGATGCCGGATACCCTTTTGAGTTCTTTGTTTGCTTCTTCCAGCTCCGATGTTACAACGCTGATAAAATGAAGGAGCCTCGTTATAATACGGCTGTGCGTAGCCGAAAACGGATCGTTGCTGATCGGCAGATCTGCTGTTCCCTTAGAGAGTTCCAGCTTGCGGCGCGGATTTTGTTCTCCTTCACGGACTCCGACAATCACAATTGTTGAATTTAACAGATTCATCCTGTTATTCCGTTTGATAAATTCACCGTACGTATAAAATCCGGCAGTGGGTGCAATATGATTGAACGTTTGAATTTCAAGATTCGCATCGTCCTGCAATAGGAATCTTCTGCTGATACAAACATACAGGAAAATCGCGTCCGGCTCAAAATCGTACAATTCTTTCCGTATGGATTCTGAATGACTCAAAATCAAGTTGGGTTCTCCATAACCGATATGAAACTTATCCCCAGACTCAACATCCGCCAAAAAGCCAATGCTGCCATCTTCTTCCACAAAAAATGGAACCCTCGCAATCATTTCGCCGTCCTTCTGTATAAGGATTGGAAATTCAAGCGCATTCGCAAAAAAATGTTCATCATTCGGAATGTTGAGATATCGGTTGTAAACGTCAAAAGCACATTTTTCATCAATTTTTTTCAGCAGATTACCATCCGCTTGAGTAATCGTCATTTCTTTGCTGAGCGGTCTCCAACCTAAAAATGTCCTTGTATAAATATTTAAGCTTTTGCTTAAAAAAGCAACGCAAATTGCTCCTTTACTTACCGCTTGCCGGCCTAAAAATATCATGGAAGCTACATTCGGGTCATAAACACCAGCTCCGCCGCCAAAAACAGGAAAATTGAATTTTTCTTCCGACATTCCGTTGAACAGTTTTGAAACGTTCATGCTTTGCGGTGTTGCAAATAAGAGTACACCGGCTACTTCCTCCATGCTGTTTATTTTTTTCATCAAGTTTTTGCCGGCCTCGAATTCAGTACCCATAGGATCTGCAACTACAAAAGTTTTTAAAACGGTTTCATCAAAAAAAGAAAACGATAATACAACGGTTCTGACTTTGGGCTGACCATCAATGATCTCACCGACGGTAGTGGAACCGACAATCACTGCTTTCGGAATGTGTTCTCTTATTTCATCCGTAATGCGCCCAAGGACTTTTCTGTCAGGCAGAGAGGAAAAGACCTGAACTAAAACGGATTTTGCTGTCTCGGAAAAGAGCAGAGTATGTGACTCCAAAAAAGTTCTGAGTTTTGGAATGTCTTTAAATAAATATGTTAGGCTTTTCATTTGTAATCATATCTCCAGATATGCAGCATTTCCGAGCTGAATGATTCTGAGCTTTTTCTGGATTTTACAACTCAAATCAAACATTCAGGCGTTCAGTCCTGCTTCAAACCATTATTTTACAATGTACTGTGAAGTTTATACATAAAGTTAATCTTCGGAATTTACTCATAATTTTTTTACCGCGTTAATCATACCTTTAAATTTTATAAAATGAAACATCTTGCAGAAAAGTTCGTCGAGATTCAACATAATTTTAATGATATATTAGAGGTATTAACAACAAAATTTTTACAGCCGTCCTTAGAATAAAGAAAGCCCTCAACAACTGGATAAAAGTATTTTTACACTATCATCATAGCAGCCAACCGCTTTTTTCAGTCTGTTATTTTCTTGTATTGACCCAACCGTTGCTTTTTAAGTCGATTTTTGGAACATTCATTAAGCCTTTTGCATTAAATTTCCCCTAAATTAACAACTTATTTTGTTTTATTCGCTGATTTCCATAGATGCAATTTTTTTCGACGTTTTTTTTCGATCTAATGCCTGATAATAAGAACTGTTCTCAGGGAAAAGTTAACCTTAAATAAAGAAAGGAAGTACAAAGTGGTAAAAATCATTGTAGAAAAAAAATTGTTAGAAGAAAAATTAGCACAAGTAAAGGATGGAGATCTTGTTGAACTTGCTTTTGTTCCACCCCAAAACGATCATGGTGATTATTCACCAGCATTTCTGCATCTGGCCGCAATACATAGTGAAGGAATCTATGAGGATTTAGAAAGTATTGATGAATTCGTTTTCGACCTGTGCACGCAGGAAAGCGCATGATGTAAATTTTTTCATTCTAACGGCTCTGCTTTGGCGGAGCCTTTTTTTATTTTTGCTGAAAAATCAATAATCTTTCTTCTGATATTATAAAAAGTCAGCTTGTACAGATCTATCACAAACGGGCACCGGTCAAATTGTTTTTTGACCGATTTTATTGCCCGCCCGCAAATAATTATTTTGATATTTGCCGTGTGTGCATTGCTTATCTGCCAGACTTTCGCAATTCGACGTGCACTTTCTTTTTTTCCTTTAGCTTTACTGCTTCCAGTTGTTCATTCAGAGCAACTGCTTCCGCACGTGCCGTTTCAATGCTGATCGCCAGATCATTAAATTCCTGCGCTAAATTTTCAACGGTCAAGCTGTTGATTTTCGGGCAAACGTCGTCATACTGATCGAGTCCCGCTTCACCGTGCGCAACTACAGTGGCCTTTCCATTTGCTGGATATGTAACATAGAGATGATCATATTTTCCAAACTGACAAATTTCTTTCATGGAACTTGCTATTTCCTCCAACAGTTCCTCTATTCTTTCTTCGTTCGAATTAATCATATTGATCGCCATGTTCTGGCTCCTTTCACATTTTGTCTAAGATCTCTCCAACGGTATAATTGCCGTCCGGCAAATCTATATCTCCCCTGGAAACACGCTCGTTAATTTCATCCCCGATGTTTTTCGTCATCCTTTTAAAGATCGATCTCTGCTCTTCCTTTGACATCCTATTTTTTTCAGAAATAATTTCTGTTTCCCATTTCCCATTTTCTTTATAGAGCTTCATTTTATGCTCACTGATCAGGCATGTTTGGCCGCCCTCTATTAAGTTGTTTTGCGCTGTCCAAATTTCCGGTTTGCGCGCCATTTCTTTCACCTCATTTCATAATATGTTTAGCCGATTGTCCGACTTTCTAACTAATTTCATTCCAGTCGTATCATTGGTGAGACAATCGAACTAAAAATGAAAGGAATTTTCCAAAACGAATCCAAAAGAATATAGAAGAAGCATTGATCTGTTGATCTATGCTTCTTCTATATTCTTTATTTAGTTAAGGGCATCAGATCATAAGCGGTAATCTTTGTATGAAATAAAAGGTTCTCTTATTTTTCTAAACCATTTGCGGCATTTGGGGGATAAATGTTTGGAAAAAGATGTCTATTCCATTTTCTTTCGTCAATCAGCTTTCTGCATATATCATCTACAAGGGATGAGTCCGCATAAGGGTTGCATGATTTAATAAGCGCCTGCACCTTGGCTTCTGGAATCACAAGCGGCGAAAATCCGATGGTAATTAAAAGCGTATATTGTTTTTCTTTCATCTGCGAACACAAAAGCTGCGTCCATGCATTATCTCTTGCGAAAGCAAGCCGATCATAAAAAGCAATCAGCTCTTTGTCGGGAATGTATTGATCCAAAACACTAATATTCTTGCCCTGATTTTGCACTTTTGTTTCTTGACTGATCGTTAAACCAGAAACGATACGCGAAATTTCCTCTGCTTCATCCCATTCAAATTTGTTTTCTCCGGCTTTTACTGAAAAAAGCTCCGACGGATTTTTTATTCTACACACATTTGAAGAAAGTACTTTTCGCGCAAGACGGTCAAACAGCCGTTTCAGCTGTTTCATACTTTTTGACCGAACCACTCTGGCAACAAGATCGGATGAAAGTTCCGAACAGATTCGATTTGCAAGTTCTTTCGGGTTTGCTGTATCGTTTTCTCCCACTGCCTTTAGAAGTTCCCGAAAGGATATTCCTGCTGCGCTGGCATTTTGTCTGTACGTAATAAGCAATTTAACGGCGGGGTTGTCTCGGTATCCAAATTCATAGAGAGTCTCGATATTATTGCAGTAGCACGCATCCATCAGCAGCAGGTCAATGACATGCCCCCCGGCGTTTGCCGCCATTTCGATAGCTGCTACAAGCTCCGGAATCCCCATAATCGCGGGATATTTCCCACTGTAATCATTCATTAGGCCTATATATTCACAGGCGTGCCCGCCCAGAATCAGCATTACATGCTTCGTATCGGTATTCTTAAGCCCCCAGAGAAGAAAATCATACAAGCAATTTGGGTCCGCCAGATTGACATTGCCTAAATCCTCCGGCAAAATTTTTTCGTCCGTATTGAATTGATAGCGCCGAACTCCGTCCCATATCTCCTGATCCGGTTTAGCATCGGGCCTTATGAGCTGCACGGTACTTTGCTTTAGCCGTCCAATTTGGAGAAGGACTTTTGGCTTTTCGTTTATTGCTGCTGCCTTCAATTCACAATACTCAGCTGCTATTTCCGGCTCCAGTTCCCCATTGCCGTCTAGATAAGCCAATATAGTCCAACCGGGAATTGCGTTCATAGAATTTTCCTCCATTTCTTTTATTTGCGATCATATTGTATAATTGAACCTCCTAGTTGGTACTTCCGTATATACCAGCCGGGAGGTTCAATAAAACATTACGCTACCCATCGTCTGTTTATGAATCGTGCAATTATTAGCAAAGCTCTTTTTTCTTATCGTTCTATTTTGTTCAAGAAAGGCGCGCCGCGCGATAATGAATTCGTGTCACTGAGCAGGATTGCAACATCGTCTGAATAGGTATTTGTAACTGCAAGATCTGCTCTACCATCGTTATTAAAATCGCCGGCTACTAATCCCGCAGCGTAAGAACCAACGGCATAAAATTGTTTCGGTCCAAAAGTACCGTCACCATTTCCGGTCAATATTGCAATGTTATTGGAACCGTTATCTGCAACTGCCAAATCAAATGTTCCGTTGTTGTCAAAATCAGCTGCAATGATTCCCTCAAGATTTGAACCAATTGAAACAAAGGATGCCGCTTGAAAAGTACCGTTACCATTTCCAAGCAAGATTGCTACATCCTGAGAGTCAAAATTCGATACTGCCAAATCGCGCTTACCATCACCGTTAAAGTCGGCTACTGCGATCTCCATAGGACCAGTCCCTACAGAGTAAGGTACTGCCGCTTGAAAAGTGCCGTCACCGTTATTAAGCAGAACCGCAACATTATTGTCCCCATTAACCGCTGCAACTAGATCAACAATTCCGTCACCGCTTAAATCAGCGGCCGCAAGCCCATAAGGAAGATTTCCCACGGGATAAGGCACAGCCGCCTGAAAAGTACCGTCTCCATTGCCAAACAGCACGTCAACGTTTCCAAAACCCAGATCGGTTACTGCTAAATCTATTTTGCCATCGTTGTTAAAGTCGGCGGAAACGACTGTTAAAGGATTTGATCCCACTGTTACTGCCGTAGCCGGCAGAAAGGTTCCATCACCGTTTCCGAGCAGGATTGCGATATCACCGCCATTTGAATCCGCGACGGCTAAGTCCATTTTGCCATCGTTGTTAAAGTCGGCAGCAGTAACCGAGATCGGATTATTGCCTACACCAAAAAACGAAGCTGCCTGAAAAGTGCCGTCGCTATTTCCGAGCAACACTGCAACCTCTGCATTACCAATATCTGTGATTGCTAAATCAAGACGCCCGTCGCCGTTAAAATCAGCGGCCGTAATCCCATAAGGAGAAGATCCGGCAGAATAAAACACGGCGGGCTGAAAAAATACGCTCATTAAAAGCTCCTCCTAATAATTTTGTTTACCTCCATACTTACATTAGACAAGAACTAATCTCGAAGGGCTGGATTAGATATCATGATAATCTATCCGTTCCCCGCTATTATGATAATATGTTTTTTCCCTTCAATGTTTCCAAAACAGCGGCGACCGTATCCTTTTGAGATCTGGCAGTCGTCTGCATTTATCCCAAAATGAAATCGTATTTTTTAAAGAGAGAAACTTTTTAGCTTCAATAACATACCTTTAATAACATACTAAATAAGCAATAAAAGTTTTCATTTCAATATAAAAATTCCGGAGAATGATTAGAAGGTGATCTTATGAAAATTGCTGCAGCTTACATCCGCGTATCAACTGATGACCAGCTGGAATTCTCCCCCGACTCTCAGCTTCAAAAAATACTGGATTATGCAAAACACAACGATATAATCGTCCCGGCAGAATATATTTTTCGTGAAAAAGAAGGAATCTCGGGCCGCTCGGCTGCTAAGCGTCCGGAATTTCAGCGCATGATTGCAACTGCACGAAATAAAGACTCCGATATTTCCATGATCCTTGTCTGGAAATTTTCAAGATTTGCGCGAAATCAAGAAGAGTCAATCGTCTACAAGTCCCTTTTAAAGAAGGAACGCGGCATTTCCGTTATTAGTGTTTCGGAACCAATTTCAGATAGTGACTTCGGCGGGTTAATTGAGCGCATTATCGAATGGATGGACGGCTATTATTCTACTCGGCTTTCCGGAGAAGTGATGCGCGGAATGACCGAACGCTTTCAGCGTGGTAAACCGGTATCAGCTGCGCCTCTCGGATATGTAATGCTAAAAGGCACTGAAAAACTTATTGTCGATCCCCAGGCCGCTCCAGTTATTCAATACATTTTCGAGCGTTTTTTGGCTGGCGACGGATACAAGCAGATTGCCCTTAACCTCAATGCACAAGGCATTAAAACGCGCCGGGGTAACCTGTGGGAAAGCCGCACCATTCGCTATGTGATACAAAATCCGATTTACATCGGGAAAATCCGTTGGAATCCCACCGGGAAAAAGGTCGATTACTATAAAACAAAGTCAAAAATTGTAGACGGTGACCACGACCCGATTATATCGAAAAGCCAATGGCGAGCCGCGCAAAAGCGAGTAGAAACAATCAGCAATCTGTATGGCCAGTATGCACACAGCAGTAAGCCTGCCGGTAATCTATTTTGCGGATTGATTAAATGCAGTGCATGCGGTGCTACTATGTCTCCGGTCGGCGGTGGAAAAAGTGGCGGGCTGCAATGTACCAATTACACGCACAGCCGTTGTACAGAATCACACTATATCAGCAATGATAAAATACACAGAATCGTCTTCTCTGAAATCAAATATGAGCTAACTTACGAAACTTTTGCTCTTCAGCGTAAAAATATAAAAACTGATGGATTTGACAATTCTATGATTCAAAACAAAATCGAACAAGGACAACGTAAGCTTGATCGTGTTAAAGATTCCTATACTGCCGGCATTGACACTCTGGAGGAATATAAAGAAAATAAGCAGAAAATCATGTCTGAAATCAAAAAATTAAAAGCAAAACTTTCTATTGCTCCCATTATTGATATTACCGAAGCCCAGCAGAAAGCGTTTTGTAAGAAAGCACTTAAAGATCTTGAACAATGCGAATCTTTACCGCCTAATGAAGGAAATCGGATCTTGCGTACTTTTATCGATCATATCGTTTTTGACCGAGCGTCTGAATCTGTTCAAATCTTTTATTACCTTTGATTATCATATTTTGAAGTATGGTGGCCCTCATGGAGAACTTGGCGCATCACTACGTTACCTTTCCCAGAGATACACCATGCCTTATCCAGAGCTCAAAGCAATTTTGACAGATATCGGTACAGAAGAACTAGCCCATCTCGAGATGGTCAGCACAATTGTATATCAGCTTACGCGTAACCTAACTCCAGAAGAAATTAAAAAGGGCGGTTATGACGCTTACTTTGTAGACCATACGACCGGAATTTATCCAGTAGACGCCAGTGGAAACCCATTTAGTGCAACAACTTTTTCTGTTGCAGGCGATATGGTCACCGATCTGCATGAAAATCTCGCTGCAGAGCAAAAAGCTCGTACAACTTATGAAAACATTTTGCGCTTTGCAGACGACCCGGATGTCCGGGACCCAATCAAGTTTCTGCGTGCCCGTGAAATCGTTCATTTTCAGCGTTTCGGTGAAGGATTGCGCATCGCTACCGATCGTCTGGATTCCAAAAACTTTTATGCCTTTAACCCCGAATTTGACCGTTAATAAAAAGCTCCATCGAAAAATCGATGGAGCTTTTTTCACATAATCATCACTTAAGATTTACCAGAAGTTCGAATCCTGTTAAAATTCAGGACACATCCTTTTTCTATACTATAAACAGTTCTAAAGAAAAAGATTTCTAAAAGAAATTATAAAACACTGTGCTAACCGCCGGATTTTCCGGAATACCACCCCGGCAGATGCACAGACAAACAATAAGGCCAAGGAATTGGTTTTCTATAGATTGACCCCTTTTTTATCATTTCTCCTTTTTACAAAAGCCGGACTTTGCGAAAGCAAAGCCCGGCTTTTGTTTGTCAAAATTTGTTTTATAATTCTTTTGTCATACAAATATGCGGACAAAATTCCTCATAATAAATCTCTCCGACTGCATGGTAATTAAGCTTTTCGTAAAACTTCTGCACTCTACATTGTGCAGAAAGTTTAATTGCGGTGCCGCCTTTTTTTTGGCTTCCTGCTCTAATTTTTCTACGACCATTCTTCCGAGGCCTTCTCCCCGAAATTCCTTTAAAACTGCAACTCTACCGATTGTATAAACCGGATTTTGAGGGTCTTCACGGAACATTCTACCCACTGCTTTGGGAATATCTCCATCATACAAAACTAAATGCTCTGCCGTTAAATCGATCTCATCATATTCCTTTTGAAACCCCTGTTCTTCTATAAAAACTTTTTGGCGAATTTCTTTTCCCTGCGGTGTTAATTCTTTATTTATAACGCTCTTCATCAAATTTCCTCTCTCTCAATTCTTTTAAAAAATTTTATCACTTTTGAATCAAAATAAAAAGCACGGAAAATTTCTTCCCCGTGCTTTTTAATAAAATATAATTGATTATTTTCCGAATGGTTCTTTAGAGGGCCGATTCATCATTTCGGATTCGGGAATTTTTACCAACTGCTGATAAGCCGCCTTTAACATTTCTGCCGTTCCTTCTATCCCCAAAACAGAACTGTCCATTAGAAGATCGAACTGATCTCTTCCTCCCCAACGCATGTCTGTATAATAGTTATAATAAGAACGGCGCATACGGTCAGTCTTGCGCACAAGGATTCTGGCTTCATCCTCAGAAATTTTGCTCCGTTCCATAACGCGCTGAATCCGAACCGGCAAAGGGGCATAAAGAAATACATGCAGACAGTAAGGCCGATTGCGAAGCACATAGTTTCCGCAGCGGCCAACTATGATGCAGGATTCTTTTTCTGCCATCTGACGAATAATTCTCGACTGCAGCTGATAAAGAGTATCTCCTATCGTTTGTCCATAACGTGCAATATGAGCCGCTTCCTTCGCATCCATATACAAAAATGGACTTACCGGATGCTCATCTACACACTCCAAGTCCTTTGGATCTAGAGTACTGTTCTTTGCTGCTTTTTCAATGAGTTCCTTGTCATAGTATGGAATATCGAGCAATCCAGAAAGAATTTGAGCCACTTTGTGGCCGCCGCTTCCATATTCCCTGCCGATTGTTAAAATCGTATGATGCATAACAAAGCCCCCCTTTATCTTTTATAACTCGAGAATATCACATTTCAAATAAAAATTCAATTAGTTTCATTATATTTATGTATATTTTATCTTTTATCAGCTTTGAAAAAAGCTGTGTGCATATTAAGCACACAGCCCAAAACCCAATCACGCAAAGAAAGCACTGATGATTGCCGATCCGCCGATCAATATTGCACATACAATCGCTACTACTCGCAAAAATATCGTACGCCGTTTTCCCTGCATGATAATTCCTCCGTTTCATAAGTAATTTCATTATAAACAAATTACATTAAAAAAACAAGCCATAAACAACACATTCCATATTCATATTACGCACTTGACTTTTTTGAAAATTTCAGGTATTTTATAGTTATAGATTATATCTATATTTTTTGACTAGTAAGGAGGTATATTTATGAATATTATCACAATCTCCAGACAATATGGCAGCGGCGGTCGAGAAATCGGGGAAAAGCTCGCAAATAAACTGCAGATTCCGTTTTTCGATAAAGAACTAATTATCATGGCCGCTAAAAAAAGCGGCATGAGCGAAGAGGTCTTTAAAAGCGTAGATGAACGAGCTGCTTCCAGCTTTCTCTATTCTCTGTGGATGAATGGCTATTCCTACGGAATTCCAACAGTTGCAAACCATCTTCCTCTTAACGATCAGCTTTTTATTCTTCAGACAGAATTGATTAAAAATGCTGCGGAAAAAGGTCCATGCGTAATTGTCGGCCGCTGTGCAGATTATATTCTGCGGGAACGCCATGACGTACTGCATGTTTTTCTCTATGCAGATGAATCATTCCGGGCAAAACGTGCCATCCAAAAATATGGAGAAGATGAGAAAAAGATTCACGAAATTCTTATAAAAAAAGATAAGCAGCGCTCCAACTATTATAATTTTTATAGTGATACTCGTTGGAACGATCCTCAAAATTATCATCTATGCCTCAATACCGGCGCTTTGGGAATTGATAACTCCGTAGAGATGATTCTAAAAGCGTACAAAATTATTCAACCTTAAAAAACGACAGCGGTACTTGGCTTTTAAGCCAAGTACCGCTGTCGTTTTCTTCTATCAATCCTTATGATTTTTCTGATATAAAATCCATAAACCTTTCAGCATCAGGTTATCATCAAGAATGACGCGGCGATTGCAGAACGGTATAATCACACCTGCAACTCCACCGGTCGCAACGACCGTTGCCTGCTCCTTTAACTCCGTCTCTACCCGATCAATAATCCCATCGATCATCGCAGCATTGCTGAAAACGATCCCGGACTGCATACATTCCTTTGTGTTCTTGCCAATCAGGCGCTGAGGCACCTCCAAGCTAACATGAGAAAGCTGGCTGGCATGTGCTGCAAGGCTCTCCAAACTGACAACAGGCCCCGGAATAATCATCCCGCCAATATAACTTCCATTTGCATCAACAACACACATAGTTGTTGCAGTTCCCACATCAAAAATGATGATTGGCTTAAGATATTCTGCGCTGGCTGCCACTGCCTCGGTTACCAAATCGGCACCCAACTGGGCAGGATTGTCCATTAAAATATTCAATCCCGTTTTCAATCCAGAACCAACTAACAGCGGAACTTTTCCGCAGACCTTGCGGACTGCTTCTTGCAGTGCCGCAGAAAGTGCCGGAACCACAGAGGAAATAATTCCTCCCTCCGGCTCGTGGCGCTCCACCCCGTGCATCTCAAATAAAGTGCGAATCATAAGGGCATATTCATCTGCTGTTTTGCTGGCATCTGTTGATAAACGTGCTGTAAAATAAATTTTTTCAGCATCCATACAGCCCAGCACAATATTGGTATTCCCTACGTCAATAGCGACGATCATTTTTTCACCTGCTTTAATTTTTCCGTGTTCGGTTCTCCCGAAACACACAAAGCGGAAGGCAGATAGGACTTCTGCCTCCCGCTTTTACTATGAATTTTTCAATCAATCAATACTTTGCAATCTTAAATAAAACCTTTCCAATGGCCGCGACTAAGATTCCAGCACCGATCGCTTCTGGAATCCCGTTTGCGCCGACAATTCCGAGGACAATTCCAAGAACTGCATCGGCTGGTACTCCTTTTGCCGCTGCATAAGCATCACGAAAAAGGACAAAAATCAGTGCCATCACAAAAATCGTATTTGTTAGGGCGCCAGACAGGCCTGCAACCGCAAGAGATACGATTGAGCCTTCCTTTTTTGCATGTGTTACTTTCTGAATTGCACGGTAAACATAATAGGGAATTACGCCTACTAAAATTCTTGGAAGAAAACAAACAACTAAAGCGAGTGGGGTTCCATTTGCCGTACCCGGCAGTGGAATCAAAGGGCTAAATGTAAAAGAAGTCAGTGCAGGAGTGATTGTATTGCTGATCAGACTGACCAAGCCAAATAAGGAACCTAAAACCGCTCCATATTTTGGTCCTAGCAGTAATGCCCCCAAAATAACCGGGATGTGAATAATGGTCATTTTAATGAAGGGCAGCGGGATCATGCCCAACGGCGTAAATCCCAAAAGCAGTACAATCGCCGCAAAAAGTGCTAAAAGCACAAAATCGCGGTACTTAGAGTTTGTTGCGGACATCATTGTTGATTTGCTTGACATATTAAATTCCTCCAGCTGCCGGTCCCTGATTGGCTTTCTTTTCAAAGGGCAAAAAGAAAAGCCTGAATCAGAAAGATCCAGCGCATATTTCCAGTTTATTATAACAGGATTTTTCAGAGATGCAAGAGAATTGACAAAAAAATTTACCCAAATGGGATTTTCCTTGTAATTTTATGAAAGAATTCTTATAATATAGAGGTATGTTGTCCGGTAAAAATAGAAACAAACCGGATTTTGAAAGGATGTTCTCCATGTTGCTGCAAGATAAAACCATTTTATTGGGAATTTCCGGCAGTATTGCCGCTTATAAAGCTGCCGATCTCGCAAGCCGTCTTCATCATCAGGGTGCAAAAGTTCACACCTTGATGACCGAAAACGCCTGCAAACTGATTTCACCAATGACCTTTGAAGGCGTAACAGGGCAAAAAGCGGTCTCAGATACATTTGATCAAAACTATCAATATCATGTAGAACATGTTTCTCTTGCGAAACAGGCTGATCTTGTTTTGGTTGCGCCGGCCACCGCAAATGTGATTGCAAAATTGGCAAACGGAATCGCGGATGACATGCTGACAACAACGGTTCTTGCCTGCCGCTGCAAAAAGATGATCGCACCAACGATGAATACTGGAATGTATGAAAATCCGGTAACACAAGATAATCTCGAAAAATTGCGTCATTACGGGTGGATCATCATCGAGCCTGCCTGCGGAATGCTCGCCTGCGGAGACATTGGGGCTGGAAAATTCCCCGAACCTGCAGATATCCTGGAATATGTGCTAAAAGAAATCGCCGAAAAAAAGGATATGGCAGGGCTAAAGGTGCTGGTGACTGCCGGTCCCACTCAGGAGCCATTGGATCCGGTACGATACCTCACAAATCATTCCACCGGAAAGATGGGATACGAACTGGCACGAAATGCCATGCGCCGCGGCGCCGAGGTCACGTTGGTTTCTGGAAAGACCGCACTTCCTTCTCCAGCTTTCGTAAAAACGGTGTCTGTTGGTTCTGCCCAAGAGATGTTCGACGCAGTTCTCTCGGCAGCGCCCGAACAGAATCTTTTTGCTTTTGCTGCCGCTGTTGCCGATTATCGTCCGGCAGTTGTTGCGGATCAAAAATTAAAAAAAGAAAATGGTAATTTTTCGGATATTCCTCTTTCTTCCACTCCGGATATTTTGAAAACTATTGGAAGCCAAAAGAAAAAGGGTCAAATGATCTGCGGCTTTTCGATGGAAACAGAACATTTAATTGAAAATTCGAGAAAAAAGCTGCAAAAAAAGCATGCTGATTTAATTGCTGCCAACAATCTTCGCACACCAGGCGCAGGTTTTGGCACTGATACAAATGTGATCACCCTGATTTCAGATTCTGAAGAAATGGAGCTGCCGCAGCTTTCCAAATACGAAACAGCCGGAAAAATTTGGGACACGCTGCTTTCTTTGCAAAAAAAATAACCAGCGCATAATTATCTGCAGGCAGAACAAACTAAAAGTATCCCAAATAAAAAAGAGGTGCTTAATATGTCGAATCTGCATTGCAGTGTAAGTGATTGTGCAAATAATAACCAAAATCTCTGCTGCCGCCCGGATATTGAGGTAGTAGGAAAATCTGCCTGTGGCTGCGAACAAACCAGCTGCAGCGATTTTCAGAAACGCCAGGGTGCTTCTAATTCTACAGGTGCTACTTCCGATCCTAACGAGAGCCTGGATGTCCACTGTGAGGCTGAAAACTGTTCTTATAATAACAAAGGATATTGTGATGCCTCCAATGTACAAATGACCAGCTGCTCAACGCATGGCTGCACCGATTGTAAATCTGAAACTGCCTGCTTCACTTTTAAGATGCAGCAATCCCGTTAAATTCACAAAGGGCTTTGAAAGAAAACTCTTTCAAAGCCCTTTCGCTTTATTCTGGTTTTATTCTACATGAATTTGTTCCAGTACTTCTCCTACCGGTGCATGAATGACCAGATCTGCCCGCCGATCTGCGGAAGTCTCGGATTTATTGATCAAAACGAGGCGATGTCCGCGGTAATAATCGATCAAAGATGCCGCAGGATATACAACAAGAGAAGTTCCTGCGATGATCAACATATCTGCAGCAGAAATCATTTCAAGGGCTCCGTCAAGCGTATCACTGTCAAGCCCTTCTTCATAAAGCACCACATCGGGTTTAATGGTGCCGCCGCAGCTGCAGTGCGGAACGCCTTTGCTTTTCCGAATAGAATCCATCTCATAGAATTTATGGCATCGCTCACAATAATTGCGCAAAACACTGCCGTGCAATTCATAGACTTTTTGGCTGCCGGCCGCTTGATGCAGCCCATCAATATTCTGCGTGACAACTGCTGAAAGCTTTCCCGCTTTTTCCATTTCGGCCAACTTACGGTGTGCCGCATTTGGCTTTGCATCAGGATAAAGAAGTTTATCCCGATAAAAATCAAAAAATTCTTCCGGATGCTGCCTATAAAAACTGTGACTCAGCATTACCTCCGGAGGATATTTATATTTCTGATGATAAAGACCGTCTACACTGCGAAAATCCGGAATTCCACTCTCGGTGGAAACACCTGCTCCGCCAAAAAAGACGATCCGTTTACTCTGGTCGATCATATTCTGCAATTCTTCCAGTTCTTTTTTCATCGAAAACTGCCTCCTTTTTCGAATAATTTCAGTATAGCACAATTTTGAAAGTTCCGTACAAAAATCCTTTTCTAATTGTCTTTTACCTGATTTTATGGTAGCATCAGAAATAGGAAAATACGTTGCGGAGGTGCAGCTTTCAATGGCATTCGATTATAAAAAAGAATATAAAGAATTTTATATGCCGAAAAACAAACCGGAAATCATTGACATTCCAACGATGAATTTTATTGCGGTTCGCGGCAAAGGAAACCCAAATGAAGCTGACGGAGAATATAAAACCGCCATGAGTCTGCTCTACGGAATTGCTTTTACGATCAAAATGAGCAAAAAAAGCGGTCACGTCTTGGACGGCTATTTTGACTATGTGGTACCACCCTTAGAAGGCTTTTGGTGGCAGGACAACATCAGTGGAATCGATTATCTTCATAAGGAAACTTATCAATGGATTTCTCTCATTCGCCTGCCTGATTTTGTAAAAAAATCAGATTTTGACTGGGCAGTCGCAGAAGCTTCCCGAAAAAAGAAGGCTGATTTTTCTAAAGCAGAATTTTTAACCTACCATGAGGGCCTTTGCGTACAGTGTATGCATATTGGTCCTTTCGATGACGAACCAAAAACGATTGCTCTGATGGAACAATTTGCAAAAGACCTGGGATATGTGATCGATATCACGCCTTTTCGCTATCATCATGAAATCTATTTAAGCGATGCAAGAAGATGCGATCCACAAAAACTTCGGACTGTGATTCGGCATCCGATCAAAAAGCTTTAAAAAAACAGAAAAAGGGCGGCGGAATTTTCCGTCGCCCTTTTTCAGCCTCTTTCCTTACTCTGCGATTCTGTTATCTTTAAACCATCAGATCACAAATGGCATTACTAAACGCCACCGGATCAGAAATCGGAACGCCCTCGATCAAAAGTGCCTGATTATAAAGCAGTTTAGAATATTTCTTAAGCTTTTCCGGATCCTCTTTATAAAGCTCCTGCAGCTTTGTAAAGACCGGATGATTTGCGTTGAGTTCCAGCACGCGCTGTGCCTTTACATTGCCTTTTTCTTCTCCGGGCATAGAATTCAGCACTTTTTCCATCTCAATTGACAGAGCGCCATCGGTAGAAAGGCAAACCGGATGACTCTTTAATTTTTGCGAAACAATTACCTGCTTCACTTCATCTCCAAGATCATCTTTCATCGTATTGAGCAGATCTTTGTTTTCTTCGACCAGCTTTTTGGCTGTCTCTTTTTCTTCTTCTGTCTCCAAGCCAAGATCATTATCGGAAACGGATTTAAATTCTTTATCATTATATTTTGCAAGAATCTTGAGAGCAAACTCATCCACACCCTCAGTCAGATACAAAATCTCATAATCTCTTTCTTTTAGTGCTTCTGTCTGCGGCAGCAGATCCACTTTGGCAACGCTATCTCCGGAAGCATAATAAATATACTTCTGGTCCTCTTTCATTCTGGAAACATATTCTTGGAGCGTAACCATCTTTTTCTCTTTACTGGACCAGAACATCAACAGATCCTGTAAAAGTTCTTTCTGCTGACCAAAGTTTGCATAGACGCCATATTTTAGCTGCAGACCGAAAGCCTTAAAGAATTTCTCATAATTTTCGCGGTCATTCTTGAGCATATTCTGCAGCTCTTCCTTGATTTTTTTCTCAAGGCGGCCTTCAATTAATTTCAGCTGACGGTCATGCTGCAGCATTTCACGCGAGATATTGAGCGACAGATCCTGACTGTCTACGAGGCCCTGCACAAAACTAAAGCAATCCGGAAGCAGATCTGCACACTTGTCCATAATCAAAACGCCGTTAGAATAAAGCTGCAGTCCCTTTTCATAGCTCTTGCTGTAATAATCATAGCTCGCGTGACTCGGGATAAAGAGCAAAGCATCATAAGTAGCGGTTCCTTCCGTACTGCTGCGAATAATCTTGAGCGGTTTTTCGTAATCAAAGAATTTATCCCGATAAAACTGCTCATACTCTTCGTTTGTCACTTCATTCTTATTTTTGCGCCAAATTGGCACCATGGAATTGAGTGTCTCGATCTCTGTATATGTCTCGTACTCCGGCTTCGCGTCCTTCGGGGCATCTGCCGGTTTCTCTTTCATACGGCTCTTTTCAAGCTCCATCTTGATCGGATAGCGAATATAATCGCTGTATTTTTTCACAAGGCGCTTAATTGTAAAGCCGTCAAGATACTGGTCATAGGATTCTTCTTCCGAATTTTCCGGCAGCAAATACAAGGTGATTTTTGTACCGCGCCCTTCTTTTTCACAGGAGTCGACCGTATATCCCTCTACGCCGCTGCTTTCCCATTTCCATGCTTCATCACTGCCATAGGCCTTGCTTTCTACCACTACTTTAGAGCTGACCATAAATGCCGCATAGAATCCAACTCCAAATTGTCCGATAATATCGATATTATCGGATTTTTCATTATTTTTCTTAAAATCTAGCGAGCCGGATTTTGCAATCGTACCCAGATTATTCTCCAGCTCTTCCTTCGTCATGCCACAGCCATTATCCTCAATCGTCAGCGTACGATTTTCTTTGTCTGCTGTAATCCGAATCTCGAAATCATCTCTGGAAAGGCCCGTATCTCCATCCTGCAGAGTCTTATAATAAAGCTTGTCGATGGCATCGCTCGCATTACTGATTAACTCTCTTAAAAAAATCTCTTTGTGCGTATAAATAGAATGAATCATCAGATCCAAAAGCCGTTTTGATTCTGCCTTAAATTGCTTCATGACCGATCAACCTCTTCTTACTTGTTTTTAATTTTAGCACTCTTTATCTTTAAGTGCTAAAATTATTGTAGCGCAAATTTTTTTATTTTTCAATGAATAAATTATGAATTTTCCATTTTGTAACAATCCTCTCCCGGCAAAAGAATCGACAGTAAGAAGTTTTTATGATAGGATAGGAACTTAGAATGGAGGAAAAGAGTAATGCTATTAAAAAAGGCCACTCAAAAGCAAATTGAGCAGCTCTTTTATAACCACTTTGCACAGGATTTCCCAAAAAACGAACGTATCCCCTTGTCACTTTGGCTTCTTGCAGAAGATTCGGGCTTTTTTGATACTCAAATTCTTACAAAAGAAGATCGTCCCCTAGGTTACACAACGCTTGCAAAATATGATTCCATTGTTCTCATCTATTATCTTTCCGTATTTAAAGAATACCGAAACTATGGCTATGGATCTGATTTTCTCTCGAAAATTTGGGAACTTTGTTCCTCAGAAAAAGCGATTTATGTTGAAGTTGACCGTCCTGGATTTGGAAAAACAGATGCTGAAAATCGAATTCGACAGCGACGAATTTCTTTTTACCATCGCAATCATTTTCTGGATACTGATGTTCAGTTTAAACTGTTCGGCGCTGATTTGGAACTGATGGTCT
>DIQY01000025.1:24976-42025 GCA_002424295.1 Ruminococcaceae bacterium UBA5450
TGCGTTCCTTATTTGGGACTTCCTATATGGAAGCACATCCTTTAAAACTGACTTTCTAATCCTAAAAAAGCAGACAGCATTTTGAGCTGTCTGCTTTTTATTTTCTATTCTTCCGGTGCATCTGATGGAATATAATTATGATCCACTGTAATCACGGCTCGATACTTTGGATCGAGTCCCTCAACCATTTTAACAACTTGATCATGCAAAATATCATCTTTCGTAGAAAAACCAAAAGGGACACAAATATCGAAAAGAACATTGCTGTGAGTCGTTCCCCAAACCACACGGAAATCATGCATCGTAATCTCTGGTGAAAGCAGGTGTAGAGCGTCTTTTACCCGCTCTTTCAGCCGGTTGGTCCTCTCATCGTTCGTTACGATAGGATCCATATGGATCACCAGCTGAATCCCCATCTCCGAATGAAGATCTTTTTCGATATTGTCGATCATATCATGACTTTTCATAATATCCGCCCGAGCATCCACTTCACAATGCACACTTGCAAAAATATTTCCGGCACCATAATTATGCACCGTCAAATCATGCATTCCCAAAACGCCCGGATATGCCATAATCCGATGATAGATTTCATCGACCATTTCTTTGCTGGGGGCAACCCCTAAAAGCGGATTGCTGGTATCCCGAATCAAATGAATTCCTGTCAAAAAAACCATAATGGCAACCACAAGGCCCATATAGCCATCTAAATTAAATCCGGTCAGCACCGTAAGACCCATGCCAAGGAGAATCGCCGATGTAGAAATTACATCATTGCGGCTGTCTACAGAATTTGCCAAAAGTGCTTCTGAAGAAATTGCATGCCCCATTGAACGATAAAACAAGCACTGCCACAGCTTTATCAAAATAGAAACGAACAAAACAATAACTGTCAAAAAGCTGATTTCCGCTGGTTCTGGAGAAATAATCTTCAAAATAGACTCCTGTCCCAGTTGAAACCCCAACGCTAAAATAACAAAAGAAACAATCAGCCCGCTAATGTATTCTATTCTCTCATGTCCAAATGGATGCTCCGCATCAGCCGGTTTTTCTGCCATTTTAAATCCAACCAAAGTGACAATTGATGACGCGGAATCTGAAAGGTTATTGACAGCATCCGCCACCACAGCGATGCTGTGAAAAAAGGTACCTGCCATAAACTTTAAAGCGGAGAGCAACAGATTTGTTAAAATGCCCACTAAGCCAGCAAATTTTCCATAGCTTGCTCTGACTTTCAGATCCGAGGTATTTTGATGATTTTTAATAAAATGCCGGATTAAAAACTGGATCAAATCAATCGCCTCACAACGAATTCAAAAGTCATTTAGGGCCTTTTAAATAGATTCCCGCCATGGCAGTCGATTGCCGTAATCAACGGAAAATCTTCTACTTCCAGACGTTTAATACTCTCACAGCCTAAATCATCAAAAGCAATCACATCTTGCTTTTTAATACAGCGGCAGGCAAGTGCCCCTGCCCCGCCGATTGCACAAAGATAGACTGCCTGATTCCGACAGATTGCTTCGCATACTTCCGGACTGCGGCCACCCTTGCCAATCATACATTTAAGGCCCAAATCGAGCAAGTGCGGTGAAAAGACATCCATTCTCGTGCTGGTAGTCGGCCCACAGGAACCAGTCGCTAAACCTTCCGGAGCAGGTGTTGCCCCCGCATAATAAATAGTCGCGCCAAGAAGTTCAAACGGCAATTTTTTCCCTTGATTGATCAAATCAATCATTCGCTTATGGGCTGCATCGCGAGCCGTATAAATAATACCGCTTAAAAGCACATTATCTCCTGCATGAAGAGTCGGAGCTAGTTTGACCATTTGCTGTGCATTAATTCTGATTTTTTCCATTTTATAATTTCTCCTCTTCGAAAATTCGAATTAAAATATAGGATAGAGAAAGGAGATGGACGCTAAAGCGCCCGTCTCCGAAAAATTCTCAAAAGCTTTTATTTACGATTGAAGATTGACATGATATCCACATAATCATCATCTTCTTCAGAAGAACTCGGTGCTTTATCAACCGCTCTTCCATTGCTGCGAGGAGTAGCAGATGCTGCCGTCTGCTGCTGACGTCTTGCGGAAGAAGCTGCCATAGGTGGAATATCAATGTCCAAATCAGCATCCGGATCAGAACCGTCATGGGTTGCAAAACCGGTTGCAACGACTGTTACAGTCATCTCATCATCCATATTCTCATCAAAAGCGGCGCCCCAAATAATATTGGCGTCTTTATGTGCCTGCTCAGAAATCATGGAAGATGCAGTCTCAATCTCATCCAAGCCAATATCCGGAGAGGAGGTAATATTAATAATAACACCCTTTGCCCCAGCAATAGAGGTTTCCAGCAATGGGCTGGAAATTGCCATACTGGCAGCAGTCTCAGCCTTATCTTTGCCAGAAGCATGGCCAACGCCCATATGTGCATAGCCGGCATCTTTCATAACAGAAGTAACATCAGCAAAATCAAGGTTGACAAGACCCGGAAGCTTAATCAGATCAGAAATGCTCTGAACACCCTGGCGCAAAACATCATCTGCAACTGCAAATGCGTTGAGCAGTGTAATACGCTGTTCAGAAACCAACTTCAAGCGTTCATTTGGAATTACGACCAAAGAATCAACATGCTCTTTAAGATTGGCAATTCCTTCATCAGCTTGGGTCATCCGAACCTTTCCTTCAAAAGCAAAAGGTTTTGTCACAATTCCAATGGTAAGAATTCCCATGTCTCTCGCAATTTCAGCTACGATAGGTGCAGCGCCAGTACCGGTACCGCCGCCCATACCAGCAGTAATAAAGACCATATCACTGCCGCGAATTGCAGCAGAAATTGCCTCGCGGCTTTCGTCCGCGGCTTTGCTGCCGATTTCAGGTTTGCTGCCCGCACCTTTTCCGTGCGTAACCTTTTCGCCAATTTGAATTTTCTGAGTGGCCTTTGAACGGTAAAGCGCCTGCTTATCAGTATTCACTGTAATAAATTCAACGCCCTGCACGCCGGAGTTGACCATTCGATCAACCGCATTTCCACCGCCGCCGCCGACACCGACGACCTTAATTTGAACAATATTATCGAAATCGCTATCAATTTCAAAAGGCATTTTTTAAATCCCCCTTAATGATGTACAATCCTACATTTTACGGGGAACCCGTAAAATGACCATTTCTTTTCTCAATTATATTTTACTTTATCACGTTTCACGATAAATTTCAACTATTTCAATTAGAAAATTCCGTAATTCAAAGAAGTTCTTCAAATGATCCTTTTCATTTTAAAAATTGCTTCGAATTATTTGGTAGTTTCTCCCGCGGCAGGATCCGGAGTATAAACATCCTTTTTCGTATAAATAGGGTCTCCGTCAGAATCATAAACGGTATTTCCGTTGGCATCTACCGCGATATGATAGCTATTTTCTTTAGAAGATAAAGCAATGCTTTGGGGAGAACTTCCAGAAGGATTTGTTGCCGATGCAGGAGAGGTCTCTGAAGAAGGGCTAGTAGATGCACTGGAACTCGCCGGAGAAGTCGTATCATCAATCTGCTGCGGATCATATGGTACATAGGCTTGATTGTTTTCCTGAATGCCGGAAAGATCAATCACACCGGATGGAGAGTCCTGTAAATGATTTTTCAAAATTTCCTGTGCAAAAGTCAACTTTCTTTGCAGGTAAGTAGGTGTTCCTAATTTGAGTAAGAACTTGCTCTCAATCGTTACCGTCAGTTGATATTGATCCGAAAGATCAATCGCACTCACGTTGCTGAGACCCGACTGCTCAACTGCTTCTCCAAGTTGCCCAAACAAAGAGCCTTCGTCCTCAGTCTCATAAGAGGCAGTTCCTCCCGGAACCGCTTTCGTAAGGTTTAGCCCTTTGATCGTTGCAACCCCTTCCGGTACTGCATCTGAAAGCTGCAAAACCTTTCCTTTGCAAGATAAGATCACATACTGCCCATTATATTCCGCTGCGCCGGCAACATCATCTTCTTGTACGCTGATCAATAATTTTCCAGGAAGCGACTTTGAAATTTTGACTTGCCCGATATATGGTAATTTGTTTTCAATTGTTTCTTCTGCAAGATTGCCATTTGCACGAAAAAGATTTTCCCCGTAATAGAGGCCGCTTGATTCTATGATCTGATCCGAACTATACCGTGTTTCCCCTTCAATCGCAATCTGGTCAACCCGGAATAGGACCGTCAGCGATAGTGTGATAGCTGCCACTACTACAATTAAAAAAGAAACAATATAAAAGATTCTTTTCTTTCGCCTATGTCTTCGTACCCGGTCATAAGGATCCTTCGGCACAGTCCTTTGCCTTTCTTTCGGATATTCCGGCATCTTTCGATCCGAATAGGCTCTGCGTGTCTCTGATGAAATCACACGTTTATTCTGATGTTCCGGCGAAACGTTTCCTCGCCGATTTTTCTCATTCCTGTTCAAATTCCCGATCCTCCAGATTTCGATCATCCATTACGGCAACCGCCGAATCTGTGCTCCTAAATCACCCAAAGTCCGTTCAATTGCCTCATATCCTCGGTCAATATGGTGAATCTCTTCTACAATAGTCTCTCCAAATGCCGCTAATCCGGCCACTACTAAAGCCGCTCCGCCACGCAAATCTGCAGCTTCAACAGTTGTTCCGGAAAGTTTGCTGGGGCCCTCAACAACAGCTACCCGTCCATCTACACGAATATGTGCGCCAAGACGAAGCAGCTCTCCAACATGTTTATACCGACTCTCAAAAATATTTTCCACAAACATACTCGTACCCTGGCACTGCGTTGTCATTGCCATCAGGGGTGCCTGTGCGTCTGTGGGAAATCCTGGATACGGCATTGTTCTAATATGCTTGATCCGATGGAGCTTTTTGGGTGGAGCTAAAACTGCCGCATCACGAAACAAAGTAAGATTACAGCCTGCCTCTTCAAACACGGGCCATATTGGGGTAAGATGCTGCGGATTGATATTGCGCAAAGTAATCGTGCTGTATGTTGCTGCACCGGCCGCTAAAAAGGTTGCAGCCGCAATCCTATCTGGGATCACCCAATGCTCGCATCCGCCAAGCTGCTCTACCCCTTCGATTTCAATCGTGCTGCCGCCTGCTCCGCGGATTTTCGCGCCGCAACTGTTAAGGAAATCGGCAAGGTCACAAATTTCCGGCTCATGTGCCGCATTTTCAAGAAGAGTGATTCCCTTTGCACACGATGCTGCTAAAAGCACATTTTCTGTCGCACCTACACTGGGGAAACTCAATGCAATATGAGCGCCATGAAGCCCCGTAGGCGTTTCACAGAGCAGCCGCCCATGATCTTCTACAATGGAAGCACCCATTTTCCGTAGAGCTTCCAAATGTAAATCAATTGGGCGCGGCCCTAATTCACACCCACCTGGAAAACCTAAAACTGCACAGCCGGTACGGCCCAGAATCGCCCCTAAAAAGATAATTGACGAACGCATTTCTCTCATCAGATCATCCGGAATCTGAAAAGAAGAAACCTCGCGTGCATCTATGCAGATGGTATCTCGTTCCGAAAGAACCCGGCAGCCCAACTTTCGGAGAATTTCTGTCGAAATACGAACATCTGAAAGCTGTGGGCAGTTGTGTAAAATACATTCTTCTCGGCATAAAATAGAAGCCGCCAAAAGAGGCAGGGCGCTGTTCTTCGCCCCCTGAACGGAAACTTCGCCCTGTAATCGACAGGGACCGGCAATTTTTAATCTTGGCATAGACAACACCCCCACATAATCTTTCCCATACTATGCAGGGAATTTTACGAATGTCATTATCTACGCTTTATGATTCTCTCTAAGCACTTCCAAAATCAATTTATAGATTCGCTCGTTGGCGTCTACAATCGCCATTTTTTTAGCGTTTTCTGCCAAATGTTCAATCGTTTCCGGCTTTTGGAAAAGCTGTTCTACCTTTTTAATCAGCATTTGGCCGGTTAGATCTTTTTCTTCCAAAATCCATGCAGCGTTGCGCTTTACCATGGACATCGCATTATGATACTGATGATTTTCCGCAACATTGGGACTTGGAATAATGAGCGATGCGCGTCCAACGGCCTGCAACTCTGAAAGCGTAATGGCGCCTGCACGACAGATTACAAGGTCCGCCGCAGCAAGGCAGTCCGGCATATCATTAATATATTCTCGGATATCCATATTGGGATGAGCTGCCAGATCCACTCCCTTTTCTCTAAGCAGATCGGGGAACCATTTTCCCCACTGTCCATAAGCATGAATATGCTGAAAACGGTCTGTCTTAGCGGTATGCGCCAAAAGATCAGCCATCGGTTCGTTGATTTTTCTTGCTCCAAGACTTCCGCCGAAAGAAAGAATGACCGGACGATTATCGAGACCGAGCCTCTGGCGGGCGCTGGTTCGGTCTGCCCGCAGGACGGACAGCCGCACCGGATTTCCGGTAAGCACACAGTGCGCACCTTTTTCCATGTACTTTTCGGCATCTGCCATTGCAAGCATCGTGCGCGCTGCATTACGAGAAAGCGCTTTATTGGTCACTCCAGGATAGGCGTTCTGCTCATGGATCAGTGCCGGAACTCCCATTTTCATTGCTTCACGAATAACAGGCCCGGATACATATCCACCGGTTCCAACACAAACGTCCGGCTTAAATTCACGAATAATTTTTTTGGATTCTTCTGTTGCTGTAAATACATGAACAAGCGTTTTACAGTTCTTTTTAAAATTGGTCCAGCTGATTTTACGCTGAAATCCCGAAATTGTCACACTTTTAAAAGCATATCCTGCCTGGGGAACCAGACGTTCTTCCATGCCGCCCTTTGCTCCTACATAAAGGATTTGTGCATCCGGCTGACGTTCTTTCAAATATCCCGCAATCGCCAACGCTGGGTTGATATGTCCGGCTGTTCCGCCGCCGGCAAACAGAATTCTCATCGAATCCATTCCTTTCTGCTGAGATTCTTTGTAAAATCTCTAATTCCGGAATTCTCCGGATTTAAGTCTTTTCAATATTAGAAGTTCGCGAAATAGAAAGCAAAATTCCCATCTCTGCCAGAAGGATCATTAGAGAAGATCCGCCGTAGCTGAAAAACGGAAGGCTAATGCCGGTATTTGGCACCAAATTCGTAACCACGGCGATATTTAAGACCACCTGAAGTCCTACCTGCATAGTCAATCCAATTCCAAGAAGCATTCCAAATTTATCCTGCGCACGCAGAGAAATCATAATTCCACGCCAAACCAGTGCCGCAAAAAGCAGCACAATCAGTGTCGCACCAATAAACCCAAGTTCTTCACAGACAATAGCAAAAATGAAATCGTTCTGCGGTTCCGGAAGATAAAGATATTTTTGGCGGCTCTTTCCGAGTCCCAAACCCAAGAGTCCACCGGAACCAATCGCATAAAGAGACTGACGGGTCTGCCATGTATCAACGCCGTCAGGCGGGTTTAGAGGGTTAAGCCAACCCTGAATTCGCGGCATGGTATAGGAAAGAAGCGAGTTCCGCAAAAATAAAAAGCTCAATGCGCCAACTCCCGCAACGCCGCCAATTCCAATTCCAAACCATTTAAGCGGAACACCGCCAATAAAAAGCATAATTAATCCCAAAATCAAAATAATCAAAGTTGCAGACAAATGCTTTTCCAAAATGACCAATCCGCAGACAGCCCCTAGAATTGCAAGATATGGCAAAACACCATACCTAAAGTTATTCATCTGCTTATAGTTAATCGAAATCAAATGAGCAAAAATCAAGATCACCGCAAACTTTGCAACTTCTGACGGTTGAACAGATCCTAAAAAGGGAAGTTCAATCCAACGGAAAGCGCCATTGCGGTTTGGCACCAATGAAGTTCCTTTTAAAGGAACCATCAGCATCAGCACCAAACAGGTAATAATCAAAAGCGGTATGGCAAACCTATGAAGATGATGATAATCGAAATAGGAAATCGCAATCATTACAGCAATTCCGAGGACTGCAAAAAATGCCTGTTTACGAACAAAGAAATAGCTGTCGCCATTCATATTGTAATAGGCATATGCATAGCTGGATGAAAACAGCATGACCAAGCCAACGCTGACAAGTGCCAAGACAAGAAACAGCAACGTTAAATCCATTCCTGAACGGGTAGAAAACAGCCGAAACTTTTTTGCACGACGGGGGCGATGTTTCTTTGGCTTTTCCTGAGGTGTCTGTCGTATCTGCTCAAAGTTCTGCTTTGGAAAGCGCTCTGTCCTTTGATTTGGCTCACGCTGCTGCGCCGCTTTCATATCTCTTTTGTATCCGGAAGCACTTGTATTTGACCGGTTTTGCGAAAAATTTCCACTGTTCCGAACCGCCATAGACGATCTCCTTTCCAATCGTTAAAACAATCATTCCTGATTTGAAATCGTTCATTCAAAATTTTCTTGTCCTATCAAACGGACAAAATTCAGATTGGCATCCAGTAAGTTCGCATCACAAGCAGCAATGCCACAATGCAGGCTACAATCGTCACGAGGCTGAATACACAGCAAATTTTCACTTCACTCCATCCGCACATCTCGAAATGATGGTGGATCGGCGTCATCTTAAAAATTCTTTTTCCATGGGTTGCTTTAAAGTAGGTCACCTGCAGCACAACGGAAAGGATCTCACATACATAGATAATTCCCATGAGAGGGATTAATACCGGCACATTCATACCGAACCCAAGCGCACAGACCAAGCCGCCCAAAAACAAGGAACCGGTATCCCCCATAAAAACTTTTGCGGGATAAAAATTCCACATCAGGAATCCCAAGCATCCCCCTGCGCACGCCGCCGACAAAATGCTCATCCCGGTCAGCTTCATCACACCTGCAATCGCCATAAAGAAGATTGCCACGACAAAAGTAACGGAAGCATTCAGCCCGTCAATTCCATCTGTAAAGTTGACCGCGTTCACCATGCCCACAATTCCAATCAGCGAAAGGACCCAGTAACCGGTGCCGAGTTCTACTGCTCCAACTCCCGGAACGATCGTAATCGAACCGGTTCCGGCCATTTTCAGCGCCAAAAGATATGCTGCCGCCACAATGATTTGCAGCAAAAGCTTCTGCAAAACGGTAAGACCAAGATTTCGCTTTTTTACAACCTTAATATAGTCATCCACAAAGCCGACCATTCCAAAGCCAAGTGCCATTAAAAGGCCGCCGACCACACGGGTTCCCATTAAATTTTCCGCAAAATTCTCTCCGCAGAAGGGAAGCGTTGCAAGAAGCGCCAAAGCGATTCCTGTCATAAACATAAATCCGCCCATCGTTGGGGTTCCGTTTTTTTTCTGGTGCCATTTTGGACCAACTTCGCGAATCGTCTGCCCAAAATTGATATGGTGCAAATATGGCACCATCCATTTCCCGAGCAGTGCAGTTACACCAAATGAAATCGCCGCCGCAGAGACGATCCAAATAATACTCATATATTTTCCACCCTCAATATCTGGTATTCAACACAGTTATATCGATTATACCACAAATACACGCAAATAGGAAATTTTAAGTCTGACCAAATTTACATAACGGTGTCTTTCTCAATAAAGGTAACCGTCACAATTGTGCCCGGTGTTACTTTACTGCCAGCTGTTGCACTCTGACCGGAAGCGGTAATGCCGCTGCTCCCGGTTTCGCCGGCACCTGCCAGTTCAATATTCAAATGATGGGAAGCCGCTGTCGCCTCGGCCTCCGAAACCGTCATTCCTGAAAAATCCGGAACGTCTACTGTTGTGCTTCTGCTTGCCTGATCTGTAAAGAGTACAACGGTTCCATCTTTTGGCATAGATTGACCACCCTGAGGAATTTGTATCAGCACAGAATCTCCAGATCCCTGTACTTCGGCTGAAAGGCCCTGACTTTGCAGTGCAGCTTTTGCTTCTGCTACTGATTTTCCAGTAACATCCTGTGCTTTAATATCCAGCTTTGCTGCATCTGCCTCATCATATTTTGCGTCGACGCCCAAATATGGAAGGACTTCGCCCATCACCTGACTGAAGATCGGGCCGGCAACTGCACCGCCATAATAACTGCCCACACTTGAATCCGGTTCATCGACAAAAATCAGCAGTGCATACTGTGGATTATCTGCCGGAGCAAATCCGCAGTAAGAAGCGATATAATACTCGCCCTCTACTCCGTCAATGGCTTTCTTTTCGTTATCTTTATCTACTTTTTCACTGGTACCCGTTTTTCCGGCGATCCGATATCCCATCAGATAACCATTCTTTGCAGTACCGCTGGTAGCATTCTGCTGCATAATTGCGGTCATTCGCTTACTGGTATCCTCTGAAATTACCTGCCGGCGAACCTCAGTTCCAATACTTTTCTGAATGTTTCCGTCTGCTCCGACGATTTGCTTTACCACATGCGGAGTGACCAAATTTCCGCCGTTTGCGACTGCCGCACAGGCGGTAACCATCTGCAGCGGCGTAATGCTGAAGTTCTGTCCGAAAGATTCAACTGCCAAGTTGATTGGATCCAGCGCTTCTTCACTATAATAAAGGGAATTCGCTTCACCAGGTAAATCGATTCCCGTTTTCTCTGTAAATCCAAAGCCCTGGAAGTACTTAAAGAAACGCTCTTTTCCGAGAAGGTCTACGCCAATATGAATAAAGAAGGTGTTACAGGAATTGCACAGTCCCTGCACAAAATTTTCCGTTCCATGTCCGCCGGTCTTCCAGCAATTAATTGGTTTGCTTGCGCCCTCAATGTGGTAACTTCCGGTACAAGTATACGTTGTATTTTCATTCACAACGCCCTCTTCCATCGCCATGGAGCCCGTACACATCTTAAAGACTGAGCCTGGATAATATGTATCACTGACCGCTTTATTTCTCCATTTCTGCTGAAGTGTATTGAGGGTTGCAGTACTTTGCTGATCTTCCGGTAATTTGGCAATACGCGCTTTTTCCGTATCCGTTAAGACTCGCGGATTATTGGGGTCAAATGCGCCGGAATCAGCCAACATATTCTTATGGACATTTACTACATCATTGCTGTTAAAATTGCCCTTAACCGCCATTGCTTTAATCTCTCCGGTATTGACATCCATCAAGACTCCCAATGCACGGTTGCCGGCATTATGCGCGACGGCACCTTCCTCCAGTGCTTTTTCCAGATAGTGCTGCGCAACTTCATCGATCGTCAGGACGAGAGAAGAACCATCCTGAGCCTCTACTCTCTGCGAATATTGGAAAGGCATATCTCCCTGCTGCGCGTTCTTCGCCGTAACAAGGCGTCCGTTTGTGCCTTTTAAATAAGAATTATATTTAGACTCAAGGCCTTCTACGCCGTCGCCATCCGCATTGGTAAATCCCAAAACGACCGAAGCAAAATCCCCAAACGGATAGTAGCGTTTATAATCATTTTCATATTCGATGCAATTTCCCAAAGCAAGATAGCCGCTCTTTTTCTGGGCATCTGCTTCGATCCAGTCTGCCAGTTGGTTTTTAACATCTGTTTCCACCTTAGAGCTGACCACCTGCCAATAAGAGTCTCTGTTATTGCAGGCATCTTCAATTTTAGAGCGGTCAACTCCTAGAATTTGACTTAATCCGGAAATAATTTCTTCTTTTTGACCCGGATATTTTGTTTCATCCATCTGTGCCGGCACCAATACAATTTTCCAAACATCAGCGCTGGTAGCAAGTTCCTTCATATTGCAGTCGTAGATTGTACCGCGCTTTGCAGAAAGAATATTATCCTTTAACTGTTGAGCAACTGCTTTTGATTTCAAAGTTTCCCCGTCGATGATCTGAAGATGAAACAACGTAAAGATCACCGTGCCAAAGCCCAAAATAATCAGAGTAATCAAAAGGGTCGTCGTTCGTTTCCACATTTTCGAGGTGGTGCCTTTTGCCATACTTTACCTCCAATTCCTTCCATTACAAAAATGAGAGTCAAGATTCACTCATCTCAACTCTCTTTTAGAATACCTCCCGCTACAAATTATAATAGCCTTCGGTATGATTCATATTTCAATCATAAAAAACTTATGACAGCAAAGAAACAATTTGATCCCATACACGCTCTAAAAAGGAGGGCGTTTTCGTACTGGTAACGATCTGACTTTTATCTCCCTGCGATAAATTAACGGTAGTTGCCTGTGCAGTATTTACCTTCTGCATTCCCATTTCCTTTGCACGCTCTTCCAGCGAAGACAAAGAGAGCTGAGAATCTGCCTTCACCTGAAGCTGAGTTTGAAGGCTCTGCTGCTCACTTAAAGCCGTTTTCTGTTTTCCGATCTGATCCGTTAATTCTGTCAGCTGAACTTGTCCAAAAATCAGAACGCCAACCATGCTGACCATGGTTGCGAGGCCGATTCCCATTCCTACTACTTTTAAAGCACGTTTGCGTACCCGCAAACCAATTTTTTTCTTCTGTTGTGGCATTTCTACAACATTATTAATTGGATGATCTATTGAAGCTTTCTGAGAAGTTTCCTGTACTTCAGGAGCGCATTCCTCAAACAACGAAAAATCATATGCTGCACTACTATTATGTAAAGTTGCCAATGATTCCACTTCCTTTGTTATGGACTTATTTTACCATACTTTTGCTATCGCGTTTATGAACATTCTGTTAATAATGTAACTCTTCTGTTACCTTTGTTCTAGTTTGGTGCAACAACGAAGTCTTGCACTGCGAGAGCGGGGATTCTCTTCCAATTCTTTTTCATTTGGAACCAATCCCTTTTTAAAAACCAACTCGGCCCGCGGTTTTTTGCCGCAAACACAAATCGGAAAATCCGGCGGGCAAGTACAGCCTTGACACCACTGGGCCATTTGATGTTTCACAATTCTATCTTCCAACGAATGGAATGTAATCACGCTGAGCCTACCGAAAGGCGCCAGACTGTCAAATGCTGCATTCAGTCCTTCATGGAGACGGTCTAGCTCTCCATTCACCGCAATCCGCAGTGCCTGAAAAGTTTGACGAGCCGGATGTCCAGGTTGACGCCGAACTGCCGCAGGAACACTTTCCTTTACGATTTCAGCCAACTGAAGAGTTGTTTCAATCGGCATTTTTTCTCGTGCGGCGACAATGCCACGCGCAATTCTGGCTGAATTTCGATCCTCACCATATCGTGAAATAATTTTTGCTAATTCTGCTGCTGAAAGCGTATTGACTAAATCTTTCGCACTAGGTCCGGATTTGCTCATACGCATATCAAGGGGTGCATCATAATGATAGGAAAAGCCACGTTCCGGTGTATCCAGCTGATAAGAGGAAACACCAATATCCAGCAAAACCCCATCCACTGGAAGGATTCCTTCCTCATCGGCAATTTGCTGCATCTGAGAAAAGTTTGCCTGCCGAATAATGCTGCATGGATTTCCGGAAAAGCGTTTTGTAACCGTTGCGATCGCATCCGGGTCCTGATCAATCGAAAGCAGCTTGCCGGATGTCAGACGATCAAGGATTGCCTGCGAATGGCCGCCGCCGCCAGCTGTACCATCAATATAATGCCCATCAGGGCGTATCTGTAAGCTTTCAATTGCTTCTTCAAATAAAACAGGACGATGTTGATAATTCATAGTTCCAGATCATCCATCGCATCAGCGATGCTTTCCTGTGTCAATTCTGCATTAAACGCATTCCAAGAAGCGGTGTCCCAAATTTCTGCTCGACTGGACGCGCCGATAAAAGTGATATCCTTTTTCAGCCCAGCATGTTCGCGCAGCAGTTGTGGAATCAGGATTCTGCCCTGCTTATCGGGAACGGCTTCACAAGCTCCTGCAAAGAAAAAGCGCTGCAGTCCGCGTGCCTTAGAAATCGGCATGGCACGCACTTTTTCCTGCAGTCTGCTCCATTCTTCCTGAGAGAACACAAACAGGCAACAATCAAGGCCTTTCGCAATATAAAAGTGTTCTCCCAAATCCTCGCGGAATTTAGAAGGCACAATTACGCGGCCTTTTGAATCAATATTATGTTGATACTCACCGATCAGCATAACGAAACTCCCCTAACCTGCATTTTTGTGGCTTCTGGTTCCACTTCTCTCCACTTTTCACCACTTGTGAATTCATTATAAAGGATTCTATTTGGAATTGCAAGTGCTTTTTAGAATTTATGTCAACTTGTTTTTAGAAATTTATATATTTCAAAAGATATTGCATATTCTATTTTAGCTTGTACAAAATCTGGTATTCAGAAGAATTATTTTTAAAAAATCCTTGACCTGCCCCCTAGGGGATGATCCATAATAACAGGGAGGTGAATGAAATGCAAATAGGGCAGGTACAAAAAGAAACCGGGCTAACCAGAAAAGCAATCGAATATGCTGTTTTGCAGGGAGTAATTACTCCCAAAACAATGGAAAATGGGTATCGTGATTTTGATGAACAAGAGGTCGACTTATTAAAGAAGATCAAGGTGCTTCGTAAACTAGGACTATCCGGTACAGAAATTCAAAATATACTCTCTGATAATTCTGTTTTACAGAAATATGCATTGAAAAAAGACGTACAGATAAAATTAGATCAAGAAAAGTCCAAAATTTTGGAAAAGTTGAGTAAAAGCTTTGACTATCAAACTGCTTCCAAAGCATTGGACAGTCTTTCTCAAAAGGAAACAATTTTTCAAAAGCTATTAGATGCTTTCCCAGGAACTTATGGGGAGCTGTTCTGCTTTCACTTCGCACCATTTCTAAATTTTTCCATTGAAACGCAGGAACAAAAGCAAGCATACGAAACGGTCGTCGTTTTTCTCGATGAAATTCCATCATTTGAAGTTCCGGACGAACTTTCAGCCGAATTTAAAAAGGGTGCAGCTCTTCTTGGAAAAGAGAAACTGAATGAAATTCAAATACAGGCACAATCTTCCATTCAAAATATTGATTCTTTTCTGGAAGAAAATGAAGATATGATGAATCATTATCTTACTTTTCGACAGTCAAAGGAATATTATAATTCCCCTGCTTTTAAGATACAGCAGCTTTTCCTCAAATTTAGTCAAAATTATGGATATTACACAGTTTTTCTTCCGGCACTGCGAATCTTAAGTCCATCCTATTGTGAATACTGCAAGCAAATAGAAAAGGCAGAAGAAAAGTTTCTTCAAAAATATCCACAGGCAAAAGCACTTAAAAAGGAAAATTAAAAAAAGCAGAACCGCGTGACGGCTTTTCCGTCATTCGGTTCTGCTTTTTATTAATCATCCAACTTTTATCTTTGATGAGGAGCATGCTCCTGCGGCTGTGCCGCCGCACGCTGGCTCACCTTGATATTCTGCCGTGTTTTGCGCAGCTCCGCAAGATTCCCCGTCAAACCTTCATCAGCACGGCGCATCAGGTCATCTACATAATCATTGCTGGCCTTGCGCAGTTCCCGCACTTTCTGCTTTGTCTGCAGAAGCACTTCGTTTGCCTTCTGCTGTGCCTGCTTAACGATCTCTTCCTGATTGACCATTGCTTTGGCGCGGTCTTCCGCAACGCGAATCACCGTTTCGGCCTCACGCTTGGCATCTGTCAGGATCTGACTGCGATCTGCTACGATTCCTTTTGCCTGCTGAATCTCCTTTGGAAGACTTTCTTTCAGTTCGTCCAAAATCTGTTTAACCTCCGCGCTGTCTAAAACCGCACGGCCATGGCTCAACGGAAGGCTCCATGCCTTATCCAGCAAATCGTATAATTCATTGATTAAGTCTTCAGCATTCATAGGGATTCCCTCCTGCTTTCTTCAACACGTTTTTGAATATCTTTAATAATACAGCTGGGGACACAACCACTTACATCTCCGTCAAAATTAGCAATCTGTTTGACGATACTGGAGCTGATAAACATATTCTGTGCTTGTGTTGCCAAAAAAATCGTTTCAAGATTCGGATTCAGCTGCCGGTTTGTCAGCGCCATCTGAAATTCATATTCAAAATCAGAAAGAGCCCGCAGCCCACGAACCACCGCAGTTGCATGTTTCTCTTTCGCATAATCGGCCAAAAGGCCATAAAAGCTGCCCACTTCTACCCCCGGCAAATCCTTGGTGCAGCGTCTGAGTAGCTCCATACGTTCTTCCACTGTAAACAATGTCTTTTTTTCCGGATTGACCAGGACAGCGACAATCACTTTATCAAAAAGCTTACAGGAACGGCTGATAATATCGAGATGTCCTAAAGTAACCGGATCAAAGCTACCCGGGCAGATTGCTATTTTCATATATTTACTTCCTCACACGTATAGGTCGTCAGCAGAATTTTCCCGTAACGGTATTCCCGTCCTTTTTGAAATTTTCCTGCCTGCTCCGGCAGTTTCTCATCCGTGGGATGCTCACAAACGATTATCCCTCCCGGATTCATACATTCCGCACAGAGCGGCAGCGCTTTCTGCAGAAGGCCGGTACGATAGGGCGGATCTAGAAAGCACAAATCATAAGGTGCATTTTTCCGCATCAGGAAAACCAATGCATCTGTCTGATAAACTTCGGCCTGTTCAGAAAGGCCAGTTTCTGCTAGATTCTTTTGGATCACCGCAACACTTTCACGGCTCTGATCCAAAAAATCCGCATGGGCTGCACCGCGGCTCAATGCCTCAATTCCCAACTGGCCGGAGCCGGCAAATGCGTCAAGCACCCGCCGTCCTTCCACCTGGAACTGAATAATATTGAACAGTGCCTCTTTGACCCGCTCCGGAGTCGGACGGGTTTCTTCCCCTTCCCGGGTCACTAGTTTTCTTCCCCGGGCAGAGCCTGTAATTACGCGCATAGGTTTAGACTCCTTTTTTCCTGATTTTTTTATTATCGCATTCTCTCGTCATTCTGTCAACTTTTTTGCGATTTTTCGTCAAGATTTTCTGCTCCGTGAATCGCCTGATAAAGCTTTTGCGCCGTTGGTTTTGTCATCCCCGGTGCCTGCTCCAGTTGGGAAAGTTCTGCTTCTCGAATTGCTGTCATCGTTCTGAAATACCGTAAAAGCGCTTTTGCTCGCTTTTCCCCAATTCCTTCCACGGTAGTCAATGCAGAAGAGATCGAATGTTTTTTCCGCAGCTGCCGGTGATATCCGATCGCCCAGCGGTGTACTTCATTCTGAATGGAAGAAACCAGCGTAAAGGCGGCACGG
>DIQY01000025.1:42159-43621 GCA_002424295.1 Ruminococcaceae bacterium UBA5450
AAACCAGCGTAAAGGCGGCACGGTTGGAGCTGATTGAAATCTCACCGCCGTCGCCTGTAATTGCCCTTGTGCGGTGGGAGGAATCCTTGACCATACCAAAAAGCGGAATCTCGAGATGGTGTTCTTCCAGAACAGGTTTAACCGCCCCGACTTGTCCCTTTCCGCCATCCAACAAGATTAAATCGGGCAACCGGCCGAAGCCTTCTCCTTCTTCTTTATGCAGCTCATATTCCTCAAAACGACGTTCCAGCGTTTCCCGCATAGAAGCATAGTCATCCTGTCCTTCTACTGTTTTGATTCTAAACTTTCGGTAAGCTGATTTTAATGGCCGTCCATTTTCAAAGACGATCATCCCGGCAACATTTTCACCGCCCTGTAGGTTGCTGATATCATAGGATTCAATATATTTCGGCGGCTCAGAAAGGCCCAACTTTCTCCCCAGTTCATCTAAAGCAGAAGTTTCTCTCACGGTGCGTCCGGTCGTCTGTGCGACCGCTTCCGCCGCATTTTGCCTTACCATTTCAGCAAGTTTTGCCTGTTCTCCCTTTTGCGGCACGCTCAAAAGAACACGAGAACCGCGTTTCTCCGTTAGCCATCGCTCTAAAAGATCCATGCTTTCTGCCGGGCCATCGAGCGTAACACGGGGCGGGATACGGTCGCGAATCGTATAATAGCGCTCTAAAAATTCTCTTCTTGCAGATTCCGGTTCTCCGCATCTGCCCATCGGGAAACTCTCTCGATCACAGAGTCTCCCGTCCTGAAAGCGAAACACCTGAAAGCAGCAGGCGCTTGGTCCCTGTGCCAATGCAATCACGTCCTGTTCGGGCACACTGATCGCTACAACCTTTTGTCGGTCTCCCATCTTTCGGATTGCTACGAGGCGATCACGGATTCTGGCAGCATACTCAAATTCTAAATTTTCTGCTGCTTGCTTCATCTTTTCCGTCAGCTTCCGAACACTCTCGGAACTGCCTCCTTTGAGAAAATCAATCGCTTCATTTACGGATTCCAAATATTCTTCTTTGCTGATTTTTCCGCGACAAGGTGCACAGCACTGCTTAATAAAGAAATTAAGACATGGCCTCCCCTTTCCAATATCCCTTGGAAAGTGTCTGTTGCAGCTGGGCAAACAAAAAATCTTGAGTGCTTCATCCACGCTTTCTTTTGTTGCCCAGGAACTTACATAAGGGCCGATATAGGTATTCCCATCATCGGGCGCTTGTTTGCTCTGAGAAATTCTGGGCCACTCCTCATTTGTAACTTCAATATAATGATAGCCTTTATCGTCCTTCAAAAGGATATTATACTTCGGTGTGTGCTGTTTTATCAGGCTGCATTCCAAAACAAGCGCTTCAAATTCGCTGTCAGTCAAAATATACTCAAACCAATCGACATGTGCCACCATCTGACGCACTTTGTCATCATGATTTTTTTCACTGCCAAAATACTGGCTGACCCGGTT
>DIQY01000091.1 GCA_002424295.1 Ruminococcaceae bacterium UBA5450
AACACTTCCGGCAGAAGAATTTTCGATCGGGACCAGAGCAAGGTCTGCATCTTCCTTCTCGAGAGTGGAAAAGACAGACGAAAAATTCGGGCAAAAAATTGGCTGTGCTTTCGGATAAAGGGTCAGTAGCTCCAAATGACTGTAGCTGCCGGGGCTGCCGAGACAGGCAATTCGAGAACTTTTTTGGGGCGTTTCCCGGGCATTTTGCAAAAGCTGCCGCAGCGGTTTTCCAGCACTTAGCATTTGATGCTGCAGCGCGCGGCTTTGACTCATGATTGCTGAAAAAATCACACGAGCAGTACCGCCGTATTCTCCAGTTTCCTTTTCTACGCGGTCAAGAATTTCTTCTTCCCGGAAGCTATTGAGTACGGGAATTTGGTGCTCTTTTTTATAGACGGCAACTTTTTTCGCACATTCCATTCGTGCCGTTAAGAGCGGCAAAAGCTGTGCGTCGATTTGATCGATTTCCTTTCGAATATCAGATAGTTCCATCTTCAGTCCCTCCAAAGATTCATAATTGCAAGAGCCGCAGCGGCTTCTACCACAGGGATCGCCCGCGGTACAATGCAGGGATCGTGACGTCCTTTGATTTGAAGCTTTACATTACGGTGCGTCGATAGATCAACGCTGTCCTGCTCTTTTGCAATGGATGGAGTCGGTTTAAAAGCACAACGAAAAATCAGAGGCATTCCGGTTGTGATTCCGCCTAGAATTCCTCCGGCATGATTGGTGTGCGTTTTGATAGACCCGGTTTCATCGTAAAAATAGGAATCATTATTTTCACTGCCTAAAAGAGAAGAGACTTTGAATCCATCGCCAAATTCTACGCCCTTGCAGGCGGGAATTCCAAATAAAATGGAAGAAAGAACGCTCTCTACACCGCCAAACATTCCCTCCTCTGCATAGCCGCCGGAAATTCCCACACAGGCGCATTCGACGATTCCACCGACGCTGTCCCCTTGCAGGCGGACAGTCTCAATTTCCTGCCGCATCTTTTCCTGCACTTTTGAATCGATAACGGGAAAGAAAACCGTATTCAGCGCGGAAAGCGTTCCTGCACTTATATTAACGCTGTCGAAAGGCGTATCAAAAACATCATGAATTGCATAGGCATGTGCGCCGATTACAATGCCGCGTCGTTCTAAAATTTGACGGCAGATGGCACCGGCGAGAACAAGAGGCGCTGTTAGCCTGCCGGAAAAATGGCCGCCGCCTCTCAGATCAGAAAAACCGTGATATCGGAGAAAAGCAGCATAATCGGCATGACCGGGGCGCGGAATATCTTTCAGAGATTCATAATCTTCAGAATGCTGATTGCTGTTTTTGATGACGACGCAGAGAGGTGCTCCGGTTGTGATCTGATTACAAATGCCGGAGACAATGATCGGCGTATCACTCTCTTTGCGGGCGGTAGCGGTCGGATCATTTCCAGGAGCTCTGCGAGCCATCTGCTTTTTTACTGCCTCTAAGTCAATCGTTTCTCCGGCGGAAAGTCCTTCCAGCACCATGCCGATCATAGGGCCATGACTTTCTCCAAAGATTGTTAGTTTTACACGTTCACCCCACGATGACATGGACATTTCCCCCTAATTGTTTAAAATCTTCAAAAAAATTCGGATAGCTTTTTTGGATTGCTTCTGCGCCATGAATGGTCACTGGACTCTCAGCGGAGAGGGCAGCAATCGAAAGCGCCATCACGATTCGATGATCATGGAAGCCGTCCACTTCTCCGCCGTGAAGAGCCGAGACTCCATTGATAATGAGTCCGTCCGGCTTTTCTATAATATGGGCACCCAAAACACTAAGCCCGTCGTGAATTGCTTTTAGACGGTCGCTTTCCTTGATTCGCAGCCGCTGAGCATTCGATATTACTGTCTTTCCGGGACTGAGAGCGGCACAGACGGCAAGCGCCGGAACAAGATCCGGAATTTCACCCGCATCGATCTCAATACCGGAAAGTGTCCCGGCTTTTGCATGAAGAGATCCATCTTTTTCCCAGTTTATTTGTGCGCCGAATTTTTGAAATAATTCCAGGGCAGCGCGGTCTCCCTGAGCAGAATCTTTTAAAAGGCCCGAAAGAGAAAGATCACTGCCAAGAGCCGACGCTGCGAGAAAAAATGCCGCTTGACTCCAGTCGCACTCAACAGCGAGCCGGCACGCGTGATAAGTTTGCCCTCCTGGAATCTGCCATCCGGTTTCGGTTGGAATGACTGTAACGCCGAATGAGACCATTGCTTCGATCGTCATTTCTACGTATCCGGTACTTTGCAGCGGCGTTGTCAAAACAATTTCACTGTTCCCTTTTAGCAGCGGCAAAGCGAGCAAAAGACCTGTTATAAACTGACTGCTGACATTTCCAGGCAGTTGAAAAGTGCCGCATGTAAGCTTTCCGGAGATTGCTAATGGAAGGCCTCCTTTTGTATCACAGGTAAGGCCATGTGCAGGCAGACAGTCAAGATAGCAGCCAATCGGTCTCTGCGGAAGACGTCCGTGGCCTGTGAAAAGTGCCGGAATTCCTAAAGCACCAAAAATCGGAATTAAAAATCGCAGAGTAGAGCCGCTTTCTCCGCAGTCTACCGGTACGGGGCCGAATGGAAGGGAATCTTTCTTTAGTCCGGAGACGCGCAAAAGATTTCCCTGAAGCGCAACATGTGCGCCCAGTACCGAGATGGAACGGATTGTTGCCTCGATATCTTTGCTGTCCGCGACCGGGGAGAGAAGGCTTTCTCCCTGAGAGAGCGCGGCACAAATAATCGCACGGTGGGCAGCACTTTTGCTGGGTGGAACAGAGAGCTTACCAGAAAGGCTTCCGGGAGAAATCACAACGGAACTCATTTTAACACCTCGCACAGCTTTGGCAATTCTGAGCGTGGAGTTTTACGGAGAAAAGCGTCGCCGATTTGATGCAGAAAAACGAGATTGATACTGTCTGCGGTACTTTTTTTATCGTTTCCAGTGGCGGCAATCAAGTCGTCGATGGATTCTGTAAAAGAAGTGGGGAGCGCATATTTTTGCAGCAATTCTGCAATTTCAGTATGAGTTCCGGTAGGCGTAACGCCTAATCCTTCGCCAATCTTAGCAGCGATCACACAGCCGATTCCAACAGCGGCACCATGGGTAAGACCACCGTAGTTTTGCAGCCGTTCCAGCGCATGACCGAAAGTATGTCCAAAGTTGAGCATCATTCGTTCACCGGTATCAAATTCATCTCGTTCCACAACGGCACGCTTAATTTCAATGCACTGACGAATTAGATCGCAGAGCTTTTCCGAATCCTGACGCAGAGAATTTTGATTGTTTTCTTTTAAAAAGTCAAACAAAACTTCGCTTTTGATACACCCGTATTTAATTGCTTCTCCCATGCCATCTGAAAAGAATTGATCAGGAAGTGTCTTTAGTGTGTCAGGATCGATCAGCACAAAGGAGGGCTGATGAAATGCACCAACCATATTTTTGCCCTGCGGAAGATCAACGCCTGTTTTTCCACCGACAGAGGAATCAATCTGTGAGAGCAGACTGGTGGGAACTTGAATAAACGGGATTCCCCTTAAAAAGCTGGCCGCTGCAAATCCGGCCATATCTCCGGTGACTCCGCCTCCCAATGCGACGACAAAGTCGGTACGAGTCAGATGTGCTTCACAAAAAGCATTGTAAAAGGAAGAAATCGTTGCAAGCGTTTTTCGTGCTTCTCCGGCTTCAAAAGAAGCAGCAGAAACAGAAAACCCGGCTTTTTTTAAGCTCTCTTTTGCTCTTTTACCATAAAGGGGCAGTGTATTGCTGTCTCCGACGACACAGCAGCGAGCAGCCTTCGGGAAAATTTGGGCAGCACGTTCGCCAAGTTTTTCCATACATCCCGGCTCAATTTGAATTTCATAAGGATGTCCAACCTGTATCTGTAAAATCATTCTCCCAATTCCTCCTTTACTAAACGACCTTGCCGAAGAAGAGATTCCAGTTTTGGCTGATCTTTAGCGGCAATCGCATCCCGAATCGCACTGAGATTGCGGATCAGTGTATTGAGTTCCGTTTTAAGCGGTTCTGCATTATCCAAAAATAGTTCGGACCAGAGCACTTCATTGATATTGGCCACCCTCGAGACATCGCGATAGCTGCCGGCCGAAAATCCACGGTGCTGCGGACAGCAGGGACTCATCACATAGGCGCAGGCCAAGGCATGCGGAATCTGACTTGTAAAAGCGATCATTGCATCGTGGTGCTCCGGCGTTGTGATGATCGCGCGGCCGAAGCCAAGTTCGTAGGCGGTTTCTTTTAAAATTTCAACGGCACTTTGGGGAGCACCGCAGGGAACGATCAGATAGCTTGCTCCGCGGAACATATCAGCCTGTGAAGCAGAAAATCCATGTTTTTCCGTCCCGGCCATCGGGTGGCTGCCGCAGTAGGTGAATCCGCCAAGCTGAGAAAGTTCCCTGAGTTTGGCACAGACCGCAGTTTTGATTCCGCAGACATCCGTGACAATTCCATCCGGATTGAAAGCATGCAGATGAGATTTTACAAATTCAATATCAGAACCAGGATAAAGGCATAGATAGGTCAAATCTGCCGATTTTAAATCTGATAAATCTGCTTCTTTTTGAATGGCACCGATAGAGAGGGCCTCTTCCAGAACGGCAGGATCGCTGTCAAATCCTGTAACAAGGCTGTCTGTATATTCAGAAAATGCACGGGCAAGGCTTCCGCCAATCAGCCCTAAACCCACAATTACAATTCGCTTTTTCTGCTTCAAAAATTATTGCACTTCCTTGCCAAAAAATTCTGCTGTCTTTTTAATTTTGTCGGAAATTTTGTCGAATTGATCTGGAGTCAGACTTTGCGCACCATCTGAAAGCGCCTTTGCAGGATTATTATGCACCTCAATAATCAATCCGTCTGCTCCGGCCGCGATTGCTGCCATAGAGAGCGGCTCTACCAGCCATGAAATTCCGCTGGCATGGCTGGGATCTACAATCACAGGCAGGTGAGAGAGACGCTTTAAAATCGGAACGGCGGAAATATCCAGGGTGTTGCGCGTATAGGTCTCATAGGTGCGAATCCCGCGCTCACAAAGGATGACCTGATCATTGCCGCCGGCCATAATGTATTCCGCACTCATCAAAAGCTCTTCAATGGTGCTGGAAAGACCGCGCTTTAAAAGAATTGGTTTTTGAATATGACCGAGCTCTTTTAAAAGCTCGAAATTCTGCATATTTCGTGCGCCGACTTGAATGATATCAACGCCTTCATTGAGAAACAATTCAATATGAGCTGGACTCATAATTTCCGTTACGATCGGCATTCCGGTAACATTTCTTGCCTTTTTCAGAAGCTCCAGTCCCTCTGCTTTAAGCCCCTGAAAAGAATAGGGACTGGTGCGAGGTTTAAAGGCACCGCCGCGTAAAAACTGTGCCCCGGCTTTTTTAACGCGTTTGGCAACTTCGGTGATTTGGGATTCACTTTCTACGCTGCAGGGACCGGCAATCATTGAGAAGTTGCCGCCGCCGATCTGTTGTCCTCCGGGAAGTCGAATTACGGTATCTCCCGGGTGAAATTTGCGATTTGCTTTCTTATAGGGTTCTTGGACCCGTTTTACATTTTCAACAAACTCCTGTGCCGCAATATAGTCAATATCAATTGCACTGGTATCTCCTAAGAGTCCCAATACGGTGCTCTGTGTGCCAATCCATGTATTCACCTGAACATGATATTTCTGTACTAATTCTTTGGTGAATGCTTCAATTTGTTCCTTTGAACACTCCGACTTTAAAACGATAATCATATTCTAAACCCCTTTATCTCATTTAAAAAAATAAAAGGCAAAGCTGATCGCTTCAGCTCCGCCTTTTTCACCATTCCAATGTTCTGTATCAACAGAAACTTTTATCTGCAGAGGAACTTAACACGAATTTTACAGTATAAGAAATTAACCTGCGCCATAAAATAGCGAAGGAAATCAAAACCTGTAAATCGTGTGGAAAGCATTTGAGCAGTCATGGAAAAGCTCCTTTTTGTTTGATTAAAACCATCATACTTCACTTTGAAGGAATCTGTCAAGAACTTTATTGATTAAAAGTGAAAAAGTGAAATACAACTTAGTCTGCATGAAGAAGCTCCATAACCAAACAGGCGGCTTCTTCACTGGTATTTGAAACAGGAATCACGTAGTCGGCAGCTTTCTCATAAATCGGCTGACGTTTTTCATAGAGAATACGCATAGCTTCTTCTCGATTTTCGCATTCCAAAAGCGGCCTGCTGTGATCATCCTTTAAGCGTTGTTCAATGAGTGCAAGCGGTGCATCCAGCAAAACAGTGATCCCGGTCTCTTGGAACAGTTCTGTGTTTTTTGGATTGAGCAGGCATCCTCCACCGGCAGCGATGACAAGCCCCTCTTTGCGGGAAAGAGTTTCAACCGCTTTGGTTTCCATTTCCCGAAATGCTTTTTCGCCATCCTGTGCAAAAATTTCTGAGATGGTTTTTCCGGACTCTTTTTGGATATAAGAATCTATATCGATAAATTCCCGATTCAGTGCGTTGGAGAGAATTGCGCCTACCGTAGTTTTTCCGCATCCCATAAAGCCGCAGAGAATAATGTTCCCAAAACGGCGCTGCATAGCATTTTGAGCGTCTTTGATAATCGGTGTAACCTGTTCTGGCAAAAATGTTTTTCCGGTCCAAATCTTTTGTGCGGCAGCAGCTTGCCATACCAGCATGCCCATTCCGCCGATGGCTGAAATTCCATTCTTTTTGGCTAGGTGCAGAAGACGGGTGGTAAGCGGATTATAAATTGCATCAAAGACAGTATTACAGGCACACACAACCATTTCACTGACAGGACAGTCTGCAAGGTGAGGATACATTCCAACGCTGGTAGCATTAATCAGGAGGTCAAAAGTTTGCCCCGATTTTACCATTCCCTCCAGTTCCTCAAATGAACAGAGATCAATTACAGCATTTTCTTTGCCAATTTTCCGGCAAGTTTCGCTTAAAGTTTCTGCAATCCGGTCGCAGCGTTGATGAAAGGAAAAAACGGCATTGCCGTCTTCGAGCGGCAGCTCGTTTTTATGACGATGTAAAGCAATCGTCAAATGCGGATTTTTACTTTTGCGCAGAATTTCGTTGATAAATACCTGCGCGACACCGCCGTTTCCGAGGATCAGACAATGTCCCTGCAAAGAGAAGCCGGCATCCTGAATGGTATGGAGAAAGCCATCCCCGTCAGTGGTATGGCCAATCAATCGACCATTATGATTTTCAACCGTGTTGACGCTGCCGAAAGCTTTTGCTTTTTCATCAGTCTGATAAAGCAGCGGCAAAATTGATTGCTTGTGGGGGATCGTCACATTGAAGCCATCCAAGCTCCGCAGACGAGGCAGAGAATCCAATAGTTGCTCCGGTGGGATCTCCATTGTTGTATAAGTGCCTTCTATGCCGCTTAATTTCATCAGACGGTTATGAAGAAACGGCGACATGGTATGGCCAATTGGATAGCCGATAACGGCAAAGCTTTTTTTGCCCATAAAGTTCCTCCAAAAAAATCCGGTTATTATTTTATAAAAAATCCAAAAAAAACATTGACAAAGACCGAATTCCCTAATAGTATTGTTGATAGATTATTTTTCATTACCGCTTTTTAGCGGATGTTGTGGATATTATACCGCATACTGCAGTGTTTTGTCTACTTTAAGAAAATACCTTTTGAAAATTCTGCAAAGGAGGGATAAATTTTATGGTATTGGAGAAAGTCAAAGCAATCCTCGCGGAGCAGTTCGATGTAGAAGACGAAAACAGCATTACCGC
>DIQY01000046.1:0-1053 GCA_002424295.1 Ruminococcaceae bacterium UBA5450
CGATCTTTTACAATGCCGATTACGACTTCGTCCGGTACAAGGGCACCGGAATCCATATAGGATTTCGCTTTTAAGCCCATCTCAGTACCGCTTTTCAGCGCTTCGCGGATCATATTGCCTGTAGAAATTGCGGGAATATTTAAATGCGCACAAACGGCTTCGGCCTGTGTGCCCTTTCCCGCGCCCGGAGCTCCTAAAAAAATCAACTTCATTTTAATGCGCCTCCTCTATCAATCCAAAAAGCCTTTATAATGACGCATCATCATCTGGCTCTCAAGCTGCTTGACAGTTTCCAGTGCAACACCAACCATAATGATAATGGAAGTGCCACCCATAGAAAGATTCTGCATTCCCGCAACATTGCCAAAAATAATTGGCAGCAGTGCGATAATAGACAGATAAAGAGACCCGATCATGGTAATTTTTGACAGAATCCGGGAAATATAATCAGATGTCGGCTTGCCGGGACGAATTCCCGGAATTGTGCCGTTATTCTGACGGAGATTGTTTGCCATCTCGATTGGATTGTACTGCATCGCTGTATAGAAAAAGCCAAACAGCATAATCAAAAGGAAATACAAAACGCAGTAGAGTACACCCGTGCTACGGAATGCACTGACAAAGCTAGCCCAAAAACCGGTTGCATTGCTTCCCATAAACAGCTGAATCGTGCTGGGAATAGAAAGAATCACGCTGGCAAAAATGATTGGCATAACACCGCCCAAGCCAACTTTAATCGGCAAATGGCTGCTTTGACCGCCGTATTGTTTCCGTCCAACCACACGTTTTGCGTACTGAATCGGAATACGACGCTCTGATTCGTTCATGAAAGAGATCAGCCAGATAACGCCAAGGAAGAGTACCACAAAAAGCGGAACCGCAAAGAAATACTTACCGGAATTTGTGGGGTCTTCCGATGCGATACTCAAATACTGACCCAGGGTGTTGATCGTATGAGGCAGACGAGCTACGATGCCGGCAAACAGTAAAATAGAAATACCATTGCCAACGCCAAACTGGTTGATCTGTTCACCCATCCACATCATCAGGGCG
>DIQY01000046.1:1194-2043 GCA_002424295.1 Ruminococcaceae bacterium UBA5450
AACTGGTTGATCTGCTCGCCCATCCACATCATCAGTGCAGTACCGGCAGTAAAGCAAAGCACAATAACGAAACCGACAAAAACTCCGGTGCCGCCTTGCGTGTATTTTACAATAGAACCGCCATTGCCACTGTTGCGAAGGAACATATAATATGCAAGGCCCTGAATCAGACCAAGAATCACTGCCAAATAACGGACAATAGTTTCTAGGCGTTTACGGCCTTCTTCCCCCTCTTTTGCCATACGCTCAAGAGCGGGAATTGCAATCGTCAACAGTTGGATAATAATCTGGCTGTTAATATACGGTGTAACACTCATCGCAAACAGGGTTGCTTGTGAAAAAGCACCGCCGGACAACATATCCAAATATCCAAGTGCTGTTCCGCTGCCGGTTCCGGCAACAGAATCCATAACAGCTTTTAACTGTGCTGCATCCAGAAAAGGTACCGGAATAACGGCGCCTAAGCGGAAAACGACAATCACCAGCACTGTAAAAAGCATCTTTTTGCGAAGTTCAGGAATTTTCCAGGCGTTCTTAATTGTTTTAAACAATTAGATCACCTCAGCCTTCCCACCTGCCGCTTCAATTTTTTCTTTTGCGGACTTGGAATAGCTATTCACCGATACATTCAGCTTCTTCGTCACATTTCCGTTTGCAAGAATTTTCACACCATCAGCAGCCGTCTTAATGATGCCTGCCTTAATCAATGCCTGTGCATCAATCACAGCGTTATCTTCAAACTTTTTGTCCAAAGTACCAACATTGACGGCGACAATTTCTTTTGCAAAAATATTGTTGAATCCACGCTTCGGGATCCGGCGCTGCAAAGGCATTTGTCCGCCTTCAAAC
>DIQY01000046.1:2301-2502 GCA_002424295.1 Ruminococcaceae bacterium UBA5450
CGACCGATCCTCTTTGAATTTTTTGTAGAGCCCGGTACTGCTGTCAGATCATGCAATTTCATAATACTCGCACCTCCTTTTAGTTAAGCGTTCTTTACCTCGATGAGGTGGATAATTTTGGCCACCTTGCCTTTGGGCTGCACATTATCCGCGACAGCACTGAGCAGCCCGATAATGTGCAGACCAAAGGCAAGGTGGCCG
>DIQY01000049.1:0-125 GCA_002424295.1 Ruminococcaceae bacterium UBA5450
CCGGATAAAAAATTGTAACACGGTCTTGAAAAGAATTTGTATCTTTATTCTTACGAAATATTACATTATATGGCGTGTTATTTTGATAGTCGTTTATAGATTTTCCTTCCCTATTAAGCGTGTCC
>DIQY01000049.1:517-691 GCA_002424295.1 Ruminococcaceae bacterium UBA5450
AGGGAATCCAATATATCGTATACGGTCTGATATAGTGCTTTTTTCATTGTTGCTTTATCAAAAAACGCATTTGAATAAAGTCCGTTTTCATCCAGATACATAGAATAAGTATCATCCGAATAATAATCCTTGTTATTGAGTTCTATTTTTAAACGATCTAATACTGTTATTGTG
>DIQY01000049.1:872-30485 GCA_002424295.1 Ruminococcaceae bacterium UBA5450
CATTCTATCAGTCCTTTCTATAGGTGTTTTTATAAGTAATTTATTTATAAATTCAATGCTATTTTCAGTTTTTATGGTTAGGTAGAGTAATTATACCCTAAGAAGTTTGAGCGAGAATCATTTGTATTTTATAATGAAATTGATATAAGTTAGGGGCGCTTGAAATTTCAAGGTGTATTATATTTGATATTATTTAAAAATGAGCATAAAAAAGCCCCTATCGTTTGATAGGGGTATGAGAATTAATCCACATAAAATGTTGTGGATGTTCTTTTCTCAATAAAAACTCTATTATAAATATTTTTTAATTGACAAAACGTCTTTATGTTCTAGGTCTTCTATTATAACTATGTACATAAGTTCCATCTTTACGATAATATCCATGAACATGTTCTGTTTTGTTATTATCTGGATGAATAGGTGGAGATTGTTTTGGAGGATTATAAGAATAAGATTTTGATGAATTACTATATGAATAATTATTAGAAGGATAAGATTTACTACTAGACGGAAGATAAGGAGAGCTACTAGAGCTACTATAAGAATAAGACGGCGAAGAAGATAATGAAGATGAAGAAGAATATGATTTTGCAGGTTCTGAAGTTGTCGTATAATTATAATTACCATATGAATGACTGGATGTACTGCTGTATGTATCGGCATTATTGCTTTCGCAATGCCCTATTATTGAAATAATTATTATAACAACAATAAAAGAAACGATACAACCGTGTCCAGATGAAGATGAATTATTTGGTAAATTGCCCATCCTACTTGGATGACAAGCACTATGTGGAACATGACACATTTTAAATATCTTCTTTTTGTATTTTGAAAATTTGAATGTCGATATTAAGTAAAAGGACTATCTAATATAAGAGTAACCTTTTTTGTGATGTATATTACCATTTATATCCGCAATGATTATACTTGAATGTTTTACTAATACTTCCTGCTGAAAACAATCCAAAAAGTAATCCCTTACCCACTTTATTTGCGGCTGAAATTTTTTCAATATCTGTTGATCCGCAGGTAGGACAATGAGGAATATTAGAGTTTCAATTTTCCATAATGAAACACCCTTTCATTATGTACGAATTTTTGATTTAATATCAGGTAGTGCAATTTCAATATTATTTATTGTTGTATTAAAAGAATCTTTTTTAGAGGTCACATCTTTATTATAGGTTTCTAAACTTCCTGTTGGATTAGTCGCTTGATTGTAAAGCCCTACATATTCATTATATAATTGTAAAACTAATTGATAAGTGTTTTCATAACCTTTATATGGGTCTTGTAATCCAGACATTTCTTTTTTAATTTTTGTATTTCCGCTTGCCATACTTTGACCAAATTCACTTTTTTTCATAGTATCTTCTACATTCTTTATAACAGTATTAAAATCTCCTCCATGATTAAAAATAGCATCATGCCACTTTTGATATACAATCTGACACGCATCCTCAGCATTATATGTTTGCTCTATCAAATCTGAAACTGTATTTGTTAATCTCTTTTTATATTCTTCTTTCTCTTGTCTCGCAACTTTATCCAAATATTGTTGGTGTGCTTCCCTTTCTTGTTGTTGATGTACTAATATTCCAGTAGTAATTCCACCAACAACTAATAATGCTAAAAGAACAATAAGCCATATCTTTTTCTTTTTTTTGTTATGTTTTTTTATTGGTTTATTTTCCTCTGTATCATTATTTACAGAAGGAACCTCTACTGGTATCATTTCAGCACTCTTCTCGACAGAAGTAATTTTAGCACCACATTCCGGACAAAACTTACTATTATCTGGAATTTCCTTATTACACGAAGGGCATTTCATGATTTTCATTCTCTCTTATCCAAATTTTTACATAATTATATAATATTTATTATAATTTTACAACATACAACATTAATAATATATTTGTGAAATTTTTGGTGGCAGAAAAAAAGTGTATTAGCTATAGGTCTGCTTTTGGAAAAGGGGGCTGTTGTATTTGTTTAATATATACAATAACAGTCAATTATACTGTACAGTATTACTACTACCCTCCCCTAACTATAATGTGATACAATACTATTGCTTTATTACCGTCTACATTATTATGTATAAATAGTGTATATTGCAATTTCTATCACCTGATCAAATTACGGTTTTATCTTGTCATTATGTACAATATCTTACCGGATTCAATGTAAAATCACCTATTCATTACAAGATATTGTATATGTCAAATTGAATGTATCACATTGTACAAGTAAAGTTACTTTTATTTCTTTTATTTGTTTACAATATACAATCTAACTAGTACAAAAGGATCATTTTGTATAACTCAACACTGCTAACTATTGATTATCGGGTGATATATTACCATTATATAGGTATTGTATTGTAAGTGAATATGTAGTGTATAAATGTATAGTTGCATTAATTCGTTGATGCAACTATTTTTTTATGCCTTGGAATAGTTTTGTCTGATTCCAGATATGATTGATTCATTCTTACTTTGAAATCAAGAACATAGAAAATTTTGCTGCTCAAAATCAATAATTATTATCATTTTAGTTTACACTGTCATGACACCTCTGTCCCCTGTTCATATCCACATCATATAAACTATACTAATTTAGTATACATTACAATAAAAAAGAATACCATCTGTACACTTCTCTTACTGCAAGTAATACAAATAGTATTCTAATTCAAGGTATTTTAATTAATGTTTCACAGAATGTTTCACGGCTCTAATTCATTAGTTATTTCAAACATTTCGTAGACAGAAATTTTAAATACATCTGAAATTCTATAAGCATAATCAATTCTAGGAAGCGTAAAGTTATTTTCTAAATAATCTAAATAGCTTTTACTTATCCCTGTTATCTGAGATAATTTTCTTAAAGACCAACCCTTTTGAGTTCTATACTCATATAAATTACATTTAATCATTATATATGCTCTTTACATTGTCTTGTCTTTACGTTCTCATAAAACGATACATTCTTAATAGTTAAACTTACACTACCATACAATAAAACACGCTCTAACAAGCTCACAAACGATTACAGATTCATTTCATGTTACTCAATGGACTGTACGGTGTGTACGTCTTTTGTAAGTCCTCATTCGTCAAATCCAAATACGCATCTTCCGTAACCGTTACACTGCTATGCCCTAGTATCTTACTTAGTGTAAATATATTACCTCCATTCATTAAAAAACGTTTTGCAAAGTTATTTCTGAGCATATGAGGATGTATATGTTTTATGCCTATCCTACCACCATACTTTTTAAGATTAATTTCAAAATTCGTTATTGTTAGTTGATTTCCTTGATTGGTGCAAAATAGATACTCCGTATTGCGATACCTGTCTTGATACTGTAACCATCTTTTTAATTGCTTTTGCATTTCCTTTGAAAAGAATACCACTCTGCTATGTCCTCCCTTAGTAATGTCAGCGGGCAAATATATAGAGCAATGCGGTATATCTACATTCTGTAACTTAGTAGCAAGGCATTCTCCAATTCTCATTCCAGTATCAATTAAGAGCATGATAATAGTTTTATCTCGCTGTTCACTAAAAGCGTCCGGTTTGAAGCAATCCATTAATTTTTTAAATTCTGTATCTGAAATATACTCAACCGGTTTATGCTCATTGTGCAACTGTCTAATGCGTAATACAGGATTTTGTGTAATGTAATGATTCTCATAAAGATAATTAAAGAATACCTTGATGTTACGCAAGTAATTATTAATTGTAGTTTTACTCACAGGTTTCTTTGTATCTTCCCTATTGTCAGGATGATTACACTTTGTGCTTTGCTCATTAATTACAACCGTGTACTTTCCACGTTCAGACAAATACTTAACATATTCCCTTATGTGCATCTCTCGTACCTGTGCCGCTTCACTCACCTTGAATGTGTCGATACAGTATTTTGCAAACAATCTAATTGCTTGCTCATAAGAAAATATTGTTTTAGGTCTTAGGTTCTGGCATTTGCAGTAATTCAGGAAGTCGTCAATGTCATAATCAAACTGTTCCATAAAAAAATAAACTCCTTTGCTTTATAGGGTGTTTCTACTACCCAATAAATCAAAGAAGTTTATCGGCATAAAATGAAAAAGTTTATTGCTATGAGATTTAATTTCACAATGATTTTCATTTTCTTTATCGCTATGAAATGATTCTCATTTTCTCCTGTAAGCCGCATTGTCATGCGATTTATAATGTTAGCCAGCTGTTTTCATATGAAGACGAAGCCGGTCCGAGATCATTGCAATAAACTCACTGTTCGTCGGTTTACCGCGCGTATTATGAATGGTATACCCAAAATACGAATTCAAAATATCAACATCTCCACGATCCCATGCAACTTCAATCGCATGCCGAATTGCACGTTCTACACGGGAAGGTGTCGTATTATACCTACGGGCAACTCCCGGATAAAGCTGTTTTGTCACAGCATTGATAATATCCGGATCTTCAATTGCCATTAAAATAGAATCACGAAGATAATGGTATCCTTTAATATGCGCAGGGACTCCGATCTGATGAAGAATTTCAGTAACTTGAATTTCAAGACTTTCATTGATTGGTGCGGGCTCTTCCAATTTTAAAAGTTGATGAATCCGAAACGCCAATTCTTCCGGATTGAATGGTTGTACCGCAAGATAAGCAGCACCCGATGACAAGACCTCTCGTTCCAAAGTTGGGCTGGTAAAATTACTCAAAATAATAAAAAGCGGCATATGATCTGGACTTTTCTCTTTTAGAGCATGCATAACACCTACAGCATCTAGACCCGGCATAAAGAGCCAGCTTAAAACTGCCTGCGGTTTTTGTGCTTCAATGCTCTCTAGTAGTTTTGTTCCGTCCTTCGGCACATATGTAACCTGCAGCCCTGCTTGCGAAAGGCCTTCTGCATATTCTTCCTGAAAATCCGCCGTATCGTCCGAAACAATGAGTTTGATATAGTTTTCCATATTTGGTCCCCCTAATTGATATTTTATGCACTTATATTACCATATATTGGAAATAATGGCAATAGTTTATTGCAAAAAAATTTGATTTTGGGAAAAATAAAAGAGAAAAAATCAATTTGCCAACCAAAAAAATTCATTTTTCTTTGAAGAAAAACAAGTTTCAACAAAATGAGATTAAAAATCACATTCTAATATTAGAAAGGCATCACTCTAGAATTTGGAAAAACAAACAAATTATAAAAACTTTTTTGTGGAAAAAGCCACTTAACTTTTTTCGTCATTTTATTTAAAGAATTAATTTGGAGAATGCTCTTGAAATTCTATATGTATGTGTTATACTATTCAAACACACAACATATATGATGTATTGCCTTTTATGAAAAAACAATTGCAAGAAAAACGAAGGAGAGAGTTTATTATGAAGGTCATCAAACGAAATGGTGCCGAAGTAGAATTTGATATTACAAAGATCATTACGGCTGTCACCAAAGCGAACGCAGTGGTCGAAGAGACTGAGCGCATGACGCCCACCCAAATACAGAGGATTGCAGAATCGGTAGATTTTTCCTGCCAAAAGATAAACCATGCTCCTTCTGTAGAAGAAATACAAGATCTTGTAGAGGATCAGATTATGGCGCATGGCGCTTTTGAAGTTGCCAAGCGCTATATCACCTATCGCTATACACAATCTTTAGTTCGTCAAAGCAATACGACTGACGAAAAGATTTTAACTCTGATTGAATGCTGCAATGAAGAAGCAAAACAGGAAAATTCCAATAAAAACCCCGTTGTAAACTCTACACAGCGCGACTATATGGCTGGTGAAGTTTCCAGAGATCTTACGGAACGTATTTTGCTTCCAAAAGATATTGTAGAAGCTCACCGTGAAGGACTTATCCATTTTCATGATACTGATTACTATGCACAGCATATGCACAACTGTGACTTGGTCAATCTGGAAGACATGCTTCAAAACGGTACCGTTATTACAGGTACCTTAATTGAACGTCCTCACAGTTTCTCAACAGCCTGCAATATTGCAACTCAGATCATCGCACAGGTTGCTTCCAATCAATACGGCGGACAGTCCATTTCTCTTGCACACTTAGCTCCATTTGTAGATGTAAGCCGCCAGAAAATCAGAAAAATCGTCCGGCATGAAATGGACGAAATTCATGCGCATCCTTCTGAGGAAGAATTCCACAAGCTGGTAGAAGATCGTCTTCACGATGAAGTCTGCCGTGGTGTCCAAACGATTCAATATCAGGTAACGACTTTGCTCACTACAAACGGTCAGGCTCCTTTTGTGACCGTCTTTATGTATTTGAATGAAGCAAAAAATGATCAAGAAAAGAAAGATCTGGCTTTGATCATTGAAGAAACTCTAAAGCAGCGTTATCAGGGTGTAAAAAACGAGAAGGGTGTCTGGGTCACTCCAGCCTTCCCAAAACTGATTTATGTGCTTGAAGAAGATAACATCAAGGAAGATGCTCCCTATTATTATTTAACGAAACTCGCTGCAAAATGCACCGCTAAGCGTATGGTACCAGACTACATCTCCGAAAAGAAAATGAAAGAATACAAAGAAGGCAACTGCTTCCCTGTGATGGGCTGCCGTTCCTGCCTCTCTCCTTGGAAAGACGAAAACGGAAATTACAAGTTTTACGGGCGCTTTAACCAGGGAGTTGTCACATTGAATCTGCCTGATATTGCACTTTCTTCGGGCGGCGATGTCCAGAAATTCTGGAAAATTTTTGACGAACGCCTTGATTTGTGCTACCGTGCGTTGATGTGCCGTCACAATCGTTTAATGGGGACTCTCTCCGATGTTGCTCCGATCCTCTGGCAGTATGGTGCTTGTGCACGGCTGAAAAAGGGCGAACCAATCGATAAACTTTTAGTCGGCGGTTATTCCACCATCTCTTTGGGATATGCCGGTCTCTACGAATGCGTCAAATATATGACCGGAAAGAGCCATACAGATCCTTCTGCTACCCCATTTGCATTACAAGTGATGGAGTATATGAATGCAGCTTGTGAGCGCTGGAAGAAAGAAACGAATATCGGATTCGGAATTTATGGAACACCGTTGGAATCCACCACTTATAAATTTGCAAAATGTTTACAGAAACGCTTTGGAATTATTCCGGGAATTACAGACAAGGGATATATTACAAACAGCTACCATGTGCATGTTACCGAAGAAATTAACGCATTCGATAAACTAAAATTCGAAGCACAATTCCAGCATCTTTCTACTGGTGGAGCAATCAGCTATGTAGAAGTTCCTAACATGCAGGACAATCTTGAAGCTGTTCTTCAGGTTATGAAATTCATTTATGACAACATCATGTATGCTGAACTCAATACAAAATCGGATTATTGCCAAGTATGCGGCTGGGATGGCGAAATTAAGATTGTTGAAGAAGACGGAAAGCTTGTCTGGAGATGCCCGAAATGTGGCAATGAGGATCAAGACAAAATGAATGTTGCACGCCGCACCTGCGGATATATTGGCACACAGTTCTGGAATCAGGGCCGTACAGAAGAAATTCGCGATCGCGTCATGCACCTATAAGATCTGCCGACTTTCGCACTGTATTTTTGATAAAAATGGAGGAAACATTTTGTATTACGGAGAAATCAAAGACTGCGATATCGCAAATGGTGAAGGCGTTCGAATTAGCCTATTCGTCTCCGGCTGCACCAATCACTGTGAAAATTGCTTTCAGCCGCAAACCTGGGATTTTCATTACGGAAAACCTTTTACAGAAGAAACAGAAGAAAAAATTCTTGATCTGTTGGAGTCTTCTTTTATTAACGGTTTAACCGTTTTGGGTGGAGAACCTTTCGAACCAAAAAATCAAAAAAATCTTCTTCCATTTTTAAAAAAAGTACGCAAAACATTCCCGCAGAAAACCATTTGGTGCTTTTCCGGTTTCACATTGGAAGAACTTAAAAAAGAGGATTCCTATCCGCGATGTGAATCAACGGATGAAATGCTTTCCCTGTTGGATGTCTTAGTAGACGGCAGATATATTGAGAAGCTTCATGATATCTCTCTTCGTTTTCGAGGCAGTTCAAATCAGCGCTTAATTGATCTAAATGCGACTCGCAAAAATGGTTCTGTCACTCTTTGGAACGGGTGAAAATAAAATATTTTTAAAAGATGTTCCAGCTTTTTTGGATTGCATTTTCATTCTAAATTTTCCAAAAATTCAGCAAATCATATTTTTAATTAAATAAGAATAAAACAGTAAAAACGGCACAGCTTATAAAAGAATTTTGATTTCGAATTTTCCGAATCAGAATCTTTTAACTGTACCGTTTTTATTTATTTTATTTTTTATAAAATTCTAACTGCGGGAAGCAGGGATCCGGCAAGAGTTTCCTGGCTTTGAGAATCGGCAGAAATCATATTGACTGCTAGAATCCCATATCCCCTGGTAGGATCATTAACAAAAACATGGGTAACTGCTCCCGCAAGCTTTCCGTCCTGTAAAATTGGACTGCCACTCATTCCCTGTACAATTCCGCCCGTTTTTTCGAGAAGTTCCGAATCTGTTATTTTTAACACTATATTTTTTGAGTTTCCGCCACGACAGTTTACAAATTCAATACATGCATCATAAGCTTTCGGTCCATTTTGATCAATCGTACTAAGAATTTTGACCGGCCCTGCATGCACCTCATCAGCAGACATCACTGAAATCGTTTCTCCCTGCGGATTTTCTCGAAGCGAACCAAAGACCCCACAGGTTCCATTTTGGCTGAGCGTTCCTATCGCAGTATCCGAAGCAAAATAGCCCTGTAATTCCCCTGCGGTACCCTGTACTCCTTTTCGAATTCCACTGATTGTAACGGGGACAACATCACCAGAAAGAAGCGGCATCAATTCATTCGTATCCGGGTCGCAAATTCCATGACCTAATCCCGCAAAGATTTTCGTATCAGGATCATAAAAAGTAAGCGTGCCGATGCCGGCAGTACTATCTCGCACCCACAATCCTGCCCGATATCCTGCTGGAGAAGCTACCGGCTGCAAAGCTGCTGTAAATGCTTTTCCTTCTCGCAAAAGGCTAAGCTGTACAACTTGTCCCCCGCTTTTTCGAATTGCTTCTGAAACTTCTTCATTAGAATTGACTCCTTTTCCATTTACGCCTGTGACAATATCTCCTACCTGTACTCCCGATTTTGCCGGTGGATTAACAGTCCCTTCATTGGTTTGAATATCCGCAGTTCCGACCACTACTACACCGCTTGTAAACAAACGGATTCCAAACGGAGTTCCACAAAGAATTACCTGCTTTTCTGACAAAGAGGATGCAGCTATAACGTTTTTTGATTCAGCCGGAACGATATTAACCAGCCCGGATAATATTGCTGCAATTAAAAGAAAAGCAGAAATTAATTTTGAATTTTTTCTGACCGAATACAATTTCTTCACCTCCTTCCTTGTAAAAATACTCTTCCACAAAGAGAGATGTTTATTTTGTCAATCCTGTTCTCTTACGGCATATCCTCCCTTCCAAAAAAAGAAAGACCTCGCAAAAATGCGGGTCTCCCAAAAATTTTCCCAAAAATTAAAATTTAATTATTGCAATTCGCGTTTTCGTTTTCGCCTTTTATGAATCACGATCCCAATATAAAACAGTAAAAACGCTGCCAAAACCGCCATTAAAGTCGTTGACTCTCCAGAACCTCCCATTTTGACTTCTGCCCAAAGCGTATCCAAAAGCATATTGGTATCTTCCGGCAAGTTTACATAAACTTCTGCTTTATCCATAATCTCCCGAGGAGGGTAATAAATTGGGTTTTCTACTGTTTCTTCAGGCAAAAGTTCCTTTGCGGCGCTCTCTGGAGTTGAATATCCAATATAGCTGACATTTGCGGCGGCAATTTCCGGATCACAAAGGAAATTGATATAAGCCTCGGCTTCTTCCTTATGAGAACTTCCCTTCGGAATACAGGCAGCATCCACAAAAGAATTCGTTGGCTCATCTGTAGGAATTGTAAACCCGATATTCGGGTTGTTTTCAACCAGCGTTGCTGCATCTCCGGCATAATAAGGAGCAAGCCATGCTTCTCCTCCATCCATTTTATCGAAGATTTGATCCATTACATAGGCTTGTACCAAAGGTTTCTGTTGTTTTAAAAGATTGGCAGCTGCCTCCCAATCATTCGCGTTTGTCGTATTATAGGACTGCCCCAGAATTTTTTGTGCAATTCCAAAAGAATCCCGCGGGTTATCAAACATCAAAATTTTTCCTTTATATTTTGGGTCCCAGAGGACTTTCCAGCTTGTCGTCTCGCTCGCATCCACATGATTTTTATTATAAAAAATGCCAATGACGCCCCATGTGTAGGGAACTGAATACGCATTCTCCGGATCATATGCAGGGCTGCGAAACTGATCATCGATATACTTAAAATTCGGGATTTTATCAAAATCTAATTTTTCGAGCATACCTTCCCCACTGAGTTTGGAAATCATATAATCCGACGGAATAATCACATCATATTCCGCTCCGCCGCCGGAAAGCTTTGAATATAACGATTCATTTGTATCAAAAGTCGTGTAGTTTACATGAATCCCTGTACGCTTTGTAAATTCGGCATTCACATCCAACGTTCCATCAACGCCGTTGCTGATATATTCTCCCCAATTATAAACATTGATGGTAACACCCGTATCAGGAGCGGCTTCTGCATTCTCCTCTGCCGAAGCCGGAACAACGCAAAGAGATGCAATCATCAGCGCAGAAAACAAAAATGCCATACTTTTTTGAAGCCAACTTTTGCCCATTTACGGCTCCTCCTCTTCGTGCAGAATTTCTTTATTTTCCTTTTCTTTCCGCAAATTTACAATCAAAAGGAGAACCAAAACGATAGCGAATAACAAGGTTGACAGAGCATTGATTTCCGGGCTAATCCGCTTACGGGTCATCGAGTAGATATAGATCGGCAAAGTCTGTGTAGTGCCGCTTGTAAAATAGCTGATAATGAAATCATCAATTGAAAGCGTAAAAGCCATAATCATTCCGGTAACAATTCCCGGAATGATTTCCGGAAAAACCACCTTTAAAAATGCTTGCGAAGGGCGATATCCTAGATCAAGCGCCGCTTCATACAAATTTTGGTCCATCTGGCTAAGTTTCGGCTTGACCGAAAGGATTACATAAGGTAAGCAGAACGTGATATGTGCAATCATAATGCTGCCGATTCCAAGACTGGTATTTATCGCGCGAACGGCAATCACAAACAAAAGCATCATCGAAACGCCGGTTACAATTTCAGGATTCACCATCGGAAGATTCGTTATATTCATCACCAATCGGCGCGGCCAACGTTTCAGCGAATTGATTCCGATTGCTGCAGCTGTTCCCAAAATCGTGCTGACAACTGCCGCAACAACGGCAATCAAAATTGTATTTCCCAATGCCTGCATAATCAAGCGGTCACTAAAAAGTTGTCCATACCATTTAAATGAAAAACCAGACCATACGGAACGACTCATGGTCGTGCTGTCATTAAAACTAAAAACGATCAGCACGACAATCGGTGCATATAAAAAGAGATAAATAAAAAAGCAATATACTTTTGAGAGCACTTTCATATCATCAGCCCTCCATTGCTTTCTTCCCCATCATCAAACTGATTCATGATTCCCATACAGATTAGAATTAAAACCATCAGAACCAGGCTAATGGCAGATCCCAGATTTGGATTATAAGCAGAGCCCAAGAACTGCATATCGATCAGATCTCCGATCAGCAGATTGGCGCCGCCGCCCAGCATCTTTGAAATAATAAAAGTACTCACAGCAGGCACAAACACCATCGTTACTCCGGAAATAATTCCGGGAGTACTCATCGGCAAAGTCACTTTGAGAAAGACCTGCCGTTTATCTGCGCCCAAATCTTGAGCAGCCTCAATCACAGAAGAATCCATCTTTGTCAGAATCGAATAAATCGGCAAAATCATAAACGGCAGATAATTATAGACCATCCCCAACACAACCGCTCCGGCAGTATTGATCATCTGCAATTTTGGAAGACCAACTGCCTCAAACAGCTGATTTAAAATTCCGTTGTCTTCGAGAAGTGTCATCCATGCATAGGTGCGCAGCAGAAAGTTCATCCACATTGGCAGCATAATCAACATCACCATGACATTCTGTGATTTTCTGCCGGTGCGAGCAATCAAATACGCAAGCGGAAATCCTAAAACCAAACAAATTACGGTTGCAATCGCACCCAGCCAAATAGAACGCAAAAACACATTGCTGTACTGACCAACGCCCAAAAGATTCTGAAACGTAAAATTGCCTGATTTATCGGTAAAAGCAAAAAATACAACCATAAGCATCGGGACAACTACAAAGAGTACCATCCATACTACATAGGGATAACAGGCTTTTTTGGATTTCATTTCTCCCCCTCCTCAAGCGAAGATAAAGGGGTCTGCAAATCTTCCTCCATCTCATCGCTGAAGGTACTGTAATCTCCAAAGGTACCCGAATATTCCGACTTGTGCATAATATGAATATCATCCGGCCCGATCTTTAATCCTATATGTTCTCCTTCCGCTGTAAAATCAGTAGACTGAATCATCCATTTGAACCCTTTAACATCCACGATGATCTCATAGTGGACCCCTTTAAAAGTAACACTGGTAACGATGCCGGACAAGGCTGCCTCATCCGGTTTTACCACATCGATATCCTCTGGACGAATCACAACGTCCACAGGCTCATTTGTTTTAAATCCTTTATCAACACAACGAAATTTATGTCCGAAAAATTCGACCAAATAATCTTCACGCATAATTCCGTCCAATATGTTGGATTCTCCGATAAAGTCGGCAACAAACGCATTTTTGGGTTCATTATAAATATCCTGGGGCGTCCCAATCTGTTGGATTTCGCCTTTATCCATTACAACAACCACATCACTCATAGAAAGTGCTTCTTCCTGGTCGTGCGTAACAAAGAGAAAAGTGATTCCGGTCTGCTGCTGAATCTTTTTTAATTCGTTCTGCATATCTTTGCGCAATTTCATATCTAGAGCGCTGAGCGGCTCATCAAGGAGCAACACTTTCGGCGAATTTGCCAGTGCCCGGGCAATTGCCACTCGCTGCTGCTGGCCACCGGAAAGTTGATTCACATTTCTGTGAGAAAATCCATGAAGATTTACAAGATCGAGCATCTCGTGAACTGTTTTCTTGATCTCTTTTTCGGATTTTTTATGAGCGCGCATTCCAAATGCCACATTCTCATAAACATTTAAATGGGGAAAAAGCGCATACTTTTGAAAAATCGTATTAACTTCTCTCTTATAGGGCGGCAGGTCGTTGATTCGCTTTCCGTCAAAATAAACATTTCCACTATCCGGATTTGTAAATCCGCCGATAATTCTAAGCGTCGTTGTTTTTCCACAGCCTGATGGTCCTAAAAGTGTGACAAACTCTCCATCTAAAATTCGCAAATTAAAATTCTTTAAAATCTGCTCTCCATCAAAAGAAACCTCAATATTCTGTAATTCTATCATGGCTTTCTTTTCCAATTTATGCGCCCCCTTTTTTCTCTGCAATAAAACATTCTTTTACATCATAAGAGTAAATTTCTGCTTTGTCAATTTTTTTCAAAGCTCGCAAATAAAGAAAATTTAGCCTGTCTTTTGACAGTCTCAATTATTTTAAAAAGGCAACCAAACTGATCATCCTATCTTCTTTTCATTCTCCCCCTTTTTCAAATAAATTCTCCATATGACTAAGGCATGCAATCAATAACAAATGTAGAATTTTATCGAATTTCATGATATAATGAAATGTATTGCTGAAAATAATTCAAAAGAAAGGGAGAACCTAAAAAAGTTTGAGGGAGTAAAAAGGACATGTGGGAAACGGTAAACAGTATTTTAAAAAGTGTAGACAATTTTGTATGGGGAATCCCCCTGATGGTTCTGATCCTGTTGGGCGGAATCTATCTGACCTGCCGGTTGGGACTTCTGCAAATACGCAGACTTCCGCTGGCTCTTCGCTGGATGGTAAAAAATGAGGAAGACGGAGACGGAGAAGTAACCTCTTTTGGCGCATTATGCACAGCGCTTTCCGCTACTATCGGCACCGGTAATATCGTTGGTGTTGCGACTGCGATTTCTGCAGGTGGTCCTGGTGCGTTATTCTGGATGGAAGTTGCCGCATTTTTTGGAATGACAACCAAATATGCAGAGGGACTTTTGGCAATTAAGTATCGTACCATTGATGAAAACCATCACGCACTAGGCGGCCCTTTCTATTATATTGAACATGGCATGGGCAAAAAATGGAAGTGGCTTGCTAAATTCTTCGCATTTTTTGGGGTATGTGTCGGCCTTTTTGGAATCGGTACCTTTTCACAGGTAAACGGAATTTCATCTGCCGTTAATAACTTTTTCGATCCAGACCAGCAGTGGACTGTAACGATTCCAGGAATCGGAACTTATTCTTGGACAGTCATAATCGCTTCTTTTATTCTGAGTATTTGCGTTGCATTAGTTCTCATTGGCGGCATTAAAAGAATTGCGCAGGTTTCAGAAATCATTGTTCCCTTTATGGCAATCACTTATATAATTCTAAGTCTTATTCTGTTGATTTGCAATGTTCAAAAAATTCCGCAGGCATTTGCGATTATTGTGCAGGGTGCATTTAACCCTTCTGCAGTTACCGGCGGTATTGTAGGGACTATGATTATTACCGTGCAAAACGGTATCGCACGCGGTATTTTTTCCAACGAAGCCGGGCTTGGCTCCGCTCCAATTGCAGCAGCTGCTGCTCAGACCAAAGAACCCGTCCGTCAGGGTCTTGTCTCCATGACAGGCACCTTTATTGACACCATCATCATTTGTACCATGACTGGACTTTCCATCGTCCTCACGGGTGCATGGCAAATAAACGGACTGGAAGGCGTACAAATTACAAACTATGCCTTTAATCAGGGACTTCCATTCCCCACCATCGTTTCTTCTTTTCTATTGATGCTGTGTCTTATTTTCTTTGCATTTACAACAATCCTAGGGTGGGATTATTATTCCGAACGCTGCCTTGAATATTTGACCGGTGGAAAAATGAAAACAGTCCTTGTTTATCGCTGGCTTTATATTCTAGCAGTCTTCATTGGGCCTTATATGACCGTTCAGGCAGTATGGACCATTGCAGATATTTTTAACGGCCTAATGGCAATTCCAAATATGATTGCCATCTTTGCTTTAAGCGGCGTTGTCGTAAAAGAAACCAAACAATTTTTTGATAAAAGAAGCTATGTTAAAATTTCTTCTAAAGAGAAACTAAAAGACTAAAAATTATAAATCATAAAAGCAACGGCATTTCCCTAACCGGGAATGCCGTTGCTTTTATATAAATTTATACCCTTTACTTGTTTATTCCCACTTTATCATAGTTATCAACAAATTTTCTAGTTGTATGGTCTTTAAGGTAATTTGCTTTCAACACCAATTTCATCTGACTACATGTGCCCCTGAAAAATTTATTGTCAAAATTGTGATTGAATTTTTGTTTACTATTTTTAAGAATAGGACTTGTAGAAAAGGAAATGAACCAGTATAATAAAAATGCTTTTAAGAAATATATCACATATCTTATATTAAATTTAAAAAACTTAAGTAAGGAAAAAATATAATGTCTGAAATTAATCCTGCTACCGGGATCTTCTCCAAAGAAGAGCATATTGTAATTCCCACCTATAAGGAACAAGCATATAATTTAATTAAAGATGCAATCATCTATCAGCGATTTCGCCCAGATGCAATTTATTCACAGGACGGAATTTGTCAAGAATTAGGTATCAGCCGAACTCCTGTGCGAGAAGCATTGTTAGAACTTCAGCAAAAAGGTTATGTCCATATCTGCCGGGGAAAGGGCATTAAAATCATTCAGCTTGCACCGAATATTATCCACGATATTATGGAAATGCGTCTCTATATTGAGCAGGTCAGCGCAAATCTGGCAGCTCAGCGCGCAACGGATGATGATTTAAAAAAAATGAAGGAGTATCTAAACGAGATCCAACAAAATTTGGACTCTAAAGATGGGGTACAATTGTATCACTATGACCATTTGTTTCATAGAGCTTTGGCTTCAGCGACTCACAATAGCTGGATTTTACACAGTGTAGAAGAAATTCTAGATAATTACCTGCGTTTTGAGGTGAAAACCGTTTATAATAATATGATTGACGCCAATATCGTTCTTGGTGAGCATGAAGATGTTTATCAGGCAGTGCGGGACAAAAACTCGGAAAAAGCCGTTTTAGCTATTAAGCGGCATCTCGAAAATTCGTACCACCGCACACTTTATAAATATTGGAAATGAATTTTCTGCTATAATCTGCTATAAGAAATATATTACATATTTGATTTAATTTAAATAAATTCTGATAGAATATAATTTTTATATTTTACGACTCAATATTTTATCATTTAACGATATATTACATATTTCTTAAAATGTCATCTTAACGTTTTTGTTCCCGGGGGCAAGGGCTTGTTAAAAGATGATTCATGATAGATATAATATAAAGAAAGCGAGGGTACTTTATGTTAATTGCAAGTTGGGTGTTAACATTTTCTTTAATCATTGGAATTGGTATTTATGCAGGAAGAAAAATCAAAAATTCCAATCAGTGGTCTGGAGGAGATCACTCCATGGGTGCTATCACATTGGGATGTGTGTTTGCTGCATGGCAGATTGGCGGAATGGCCGTTGTTGGTGCGGCACAAAATGGTTATAATTTAGGTGTTTCAGGTGCGTGGTATTCTATCGCTGGATCGTTTTATTTCATCGCAATTGCTTTTATGGCAAGAACCATTCGCGAAAAGATGCCAGGCGATTCAGTGCCAAATTATTTGCAACATAGATTTGGTATGGCACCAAGTCGCTTATATTCTTATGCATGGATTATCTATGGATTTTTGTATATCCCCATGCAACTCAAAACGGTATCCAGTATTATTCAGATTGCAGTTCCTGGATTAAATATTAATCTTGCTATGATTTTGGGGCTGACAATTGCTGTTCTTTATACTAGCTTTTCTGGCATGAAGGGTGCTTCTGCCGTAGGTAAAGTAGTGTGTATTGGTATTTATGTGCTTCTCATCGGATTTGTAGCAGTGACACTTCCGAAATTTGGTGGATTTAATATTATGATGTCAAAACTTCCGGAGGAATATTCTAGTATGGGCAACATGCCAACTCAGCGTATTATTGCATGGATTGTAGGTGGATGTTTGTCTACTGCGGTAATGCAGTCCGTTTTACAGCCGCTTCTTTCAGCAAAAGATCCGAAAGCTGCTCGTAATGGTGCATTTCTCGGATATATCTTTGCAGCACCAATCTGCATCTTTACAGCACTCTGTGGTATTTTCGCAAAAGTTTCTGGAGCAGATCTTGGTGATGGCTCCACTGCATTTGCATGGACAATCAAACAGTTTAGCAGCCCAATTTTTGCTGGCATTATTTTTGCCTTTGCAACGATGATTATTGCCGCTACTATGGCTACCATGATGCTTGCAACTGGAACAATTATCACAAACGTATATAAGACGGATATCAATCCAAAGGCTGACGATAAAAAGGTGTTAAAAATTTCAAAAATTACAACCTTTGTCTTTGCTTATCTAACACTGATTCCGTCAATTCTTGTCCCCTCGACCTCCATTACCAACATGTTCCTGACCCTGCAACATGTTGCTGCAGCACCGGTCAGCTTTTCTATTTTGGTGGGACTTAACTGGAAGCGCTGCACAAAACAAGGATCCTTTTGGAGCATGCTGACTGGAATGATTGTGGGAATTGTTTGGATGTGCCTTGGTTTAACTGATAAACTTGAAGCAGTTTACCCTGTTGTTTTAGTGAGTTATTCCGTAGGAATTATTGTTTCTCTTTTGACTGATAAGGCAAACGAAGAAATTAAGAAAGCAGCATAATTAAAAGCATATTTTCTGTTGAATAATAAAATTTTATGTTGAAAGCGTGAGTCTGTTATGAGTGAAAATAAAAGCCAGTACATGTGGCCGGCTACATGGAAAAAGCCATATGTATATGGAAGCGAAGGCGCTGTGAGCTGCAATAACGTTTACGCCACCAGAGCTGGTTTGGAAATTCTGCATCAGGGAGGAAATGCATTTGATGCAGCTGCAGCGATTTCTCTAGCCTTGGCCGTTGTGGAGCCACACCATTCAGGAATTGGAGGTGGATGTTTTAGCTTATCGTATATTGCAGATACAAAAAAAACAGAGGCTTTAGACGCGAGAGGAATCGCTCCTAAAAATGCAGACAGCAATTTATTTCTCCAAAACGGTGAAGTGCAGGATGAGTGGAAAGATGTGAGTGGAAAGTCTGTCGCTATTCCGGGCCTTTATAAAGCTATTGATACCATTCTTAAAAAATATGGAACAATGAGTTTAAAGCAAATTTCGCAGCCAGCCATTCGCTATGCAAAAAACGGATTTGGAGTCAGTTTTACCGGATCCATCACGTCAGATGATAATTCTGTGCGCCGCAAATGCAATCTTTCAAAAGATTTTTGTCGCTTGTACCTCAAGTCGGATGGATCTTCCTATCGATTTGGAGAACTTATGAAAAATCCTGAATTAGGAAATCTTTTGGAAACAATTTCTTCCGATGGCGTAGAAAAATTTTACACAGGGACAATTGCAAAGAAAATAGTAGACGCCATCAACGCACGGGGCGGCATTTTTACATTAGAAGATCTTGCGGAATATGAGCCAAAGTTCCGTACACCAATTCATACCAACTACCGCGGATACGAAGTTGTAGCATTCGCTCCCCCTAGTGGAGGATGTGCGCTTCTCGAAATGCTGAATATTCTGGAAAATTACGACCTTAAAAATATGGGCCACAATTCAGCCCAAAGTATTCACACCATTACGGAAGCCATGAAGCTGGGTTTTGCAGACCGCTCGGTCGCAATGGGAGATCCGGATTTTGTAAAGGTCAACATAAAGCATATTCTTTCGAAAGAATATGCTGCGAAACGAAGCTCCTACATAGATTTATACCATGCAAAAGAATTTGCACCCGACTCAGAAATTGATGTTAAGGATTATCCCGGCAATACCTCGCATTTTGTAGTAATGGATCGGTATGGCAATACTGTTTCACAGACTCAGACGGTGCGGGATTGGTTTGGCTGTGGAATTGTAGTTCCCCATTGCGGATTTATACTCAACAACGCCATGAGTGACTTTAGTGCAAAAGAAGGAGCATTAACCAGCCAAGGGCTAGCTTATGGAAATGCCAACTGCATTGAGGGTGGAAAAACACCACTTTCCAGCATGTCCCCGACAATTGTCTTTAAAGACGGAAAACCTTTCTTAGCAATCGGAGCTGCAGGAGGCCCTAGAATTATTACTGGAACGCTGCAGGGAATCCTTAATGCAGTGGATTTCGGAATGATGCCCGAACAGCTGGTTCGGATGCCCTTTATTACTTGTCTGACAAAAGCACAGGGACTGGAATTGGAATCTGGAATTTCCGAGGATACTAAGAATCTCTTAAAAGCAAAAGGGCATAAAATTGTAACGGTTCCAGATGGCTTGGTGCTAAGCAGTATGCTCAACTGTGTAATGTATCGAGACGGACAATTTTATCCGTGTGCTACTGAACGTGTAGATGGCTGTGGAGGGGCATTAATGCCAGGTGGCCATATTCTTTTAGATGGAATTTGTCAGGAAGAATTTGAAAAATAATCAGTGTATGGTCAGAATATATTTTTTCACTTATTTGTAGTGACAGAAGCTAAAATGTAATAAATTTACTTTTGTTGAAGCTTTACAGATAGCGGGAAAGCGCCGTGAAATCCCAGAGTCTTGTCATTTATATGGTATACTGCTAATTAATACATTTAAGCTCCCATATTCAAGCCTTTTAACAATTTAAGTTTCTTTAAGTATTACGACGTAATTGCCGATATTCCGGTAATTTTTCGGCCATATTACAACTTTATTCGCAAAGATAAGTACTAATAATAGCATTCCGTTTGAAAAATAAACATCGTATTTTCTAAGCTTTTATAGGAATAGCCGCTTGCTTTAAAGCAAGCGGCTATTCCTATAAATTCACGATTCTAATAAGGGCTCCATAGAGAGTGCAGGTATTCTTGTACCGAAGAGCACAATGCTGATTGTTTCGGAAGCAAGAATCGGCTCACTTTTTGTTTAGAGAACCCTTTTAAGCGATATATGCTCTTGCTCTACTAAGTGAGTAAAGGAAATATCATCTTTGATATACCCACGTTTAATGCCATACTTTACAACTGGTGATACCTTGAAAATATATAAATTTACAGTTTGTGGCTTAAACTTGTCCTTTAGATACAGAATATACTCATTGATTAAGTCCTGTGTCACTTCACTACATTTCAAATTACTACCTGCAAATTGCATGAAATACTTGTCCGCAAAAAAAATATCTTCGGATTGTTGTTTTCGATAAGTTTTTAAGTCTACATTCATTTTCATAAAGCAAATAAAGATCATGATAAGGAATGTCTAAAGCCTTACTGGCTAGTAGATTTTACGGCGTTTTACAGTAGGCTCTTTTATACCGTTTTTCACAGGGAAGACCTCCTTCAAAATAAAAAAATAGATGGCTATGATGTCACCTAAGCAGGTAAAACATAGTCATCCATTCCTATTTCTATTAACCTTTTTTGTCCTAAAATTAGTACATTATATACTTATTAGAATGTACTAATTACAATTTTTTTGGACATGTTGCGTAAAAAGTCATTCCCACTCGATTGTGGCGGGCGGCTTTGAAGTAATATCGTAAACAACGCGGTTCACATTTGGTACTTCATTAATAATTCTGCTGGAAACCTTTTCTAGAAGATCATATGGAATCCGTGCCCACTCTGCGGTCATGAAGTCAGAAGTCGTTACCCCACGCAACGCAATCGTATTGGAATACGTTCTTCCATCTCCCATAACGCCTACGCTACGGATACCGGTAAGAACTGCAAAATACTGATTAATCGACCGGTCAAGCCCCGCATTTGCGACTTCTTCCCGAAAAATTGCGTCCGCTTCTTGCAGAAGCTTTACCTTTTCTTCTGTAACTTCTCCGAGAATCCTGATACCAAGTCCAGGCCCTGGAAACGGCTGCCGCCAAACGAGAAAATCCGGGATTCCAAGTTCTGTACCAACTTTGCGTACCTCATCTTTAAACAAATCACGCAAAGGTTCAACCAGTCCTTCGAACCCAATATCTTCCGGAAGGCCGCCTACATTATGATGGCTCTTAATGACTGCTGCGTTTCCGGTTCCGCTTTCTACCACATCGGGATAAATCGTTCCCTGACAGAGGAATTCCACTTTCCCAAGTTTTTCAGCTTCCTCTTCGAAGACACGAATAAAACCTTCTCCGATGATTTTTCGCTTTTTTTCAGGCTCAGTAACCCCTTTTAGGTGACTTAAAAACTGTTCTCCAGCATTTACACGAATTAAATTGATGTCAAATTGCTTGCGAAAAACCTGTTCAACTTCATCGCCTTCATTTTTCCGCATCATTCCATGATCCACAAAAATACAGGTCAAATTCTTTCCGATCGCTTTGTGTACCAAAACTGCGGCAACACTGCTATCTACTCCGCCGGAAAGTCCGCAGACAACTTTCTTATCCCCTACTTGTGCGCGAATCGAAGCAACCGCTTCTTGGACAAAAGAACTCATCACCCAATCGCCGCTGCATTTACACGCTCCATAAAGGAAATTTTTCAAAATCTGCTGTCCATATTCGGTATGCTGCACTTCCGGATGCATCTGAACCGCATAAAGATTCTTTTCCGGCTCTTCCATCGCCGCTACCGGGCAATGTGCACTTTTTGCAGTAACGGAAAATCCTTTCGGCACAGCAGCAATATAATCGGTATGACTCATCCAGCAAACCGATTTTTCAGGGATATTCTGAAAAAGAACGGTATCTTTTTCATGCGTAAACTCAGTATGGCCATATTCACGTACTTCGCTCTTGCAAACTTTTCCGCCAAGCAAATAGGCCATTAGCTGAGCTCCATAGCAGATCCCTAAAACTGGAATTCCCAGTTCAAAAATCTGAGGATCACAAGAAGGTGAATCTTCGCCATAAACGCTGTTGGCACCTCCAGTAAAAATGATTCCGCAGTATCCTGCTTCCTGAATCGTTTTAAGTGAGGTCTTATAAGATTTTATCTCACAATACACATTACATTCGCGAACGCGTCGAGCAATCAATTGACAATACTGACCGCCAAAATCCAAAACCAGAATTTTTTCTTTTCTTAACATCTATTTTTCCCCCATCGGAAGTCCGCCGAACTTTCAAGCGGCCGGAATTTATTCAACCGTTACAGATTTTGCAAGATTCCTTGGTTTATCAATGTCACAGCCTTTTAAAGACGCTACATAATAAGCGAAAAGCTGCAGTGGAATCACCGCCAACGACGGCAGCATCATATCACAGGCCTGTGGAACACAGAATTCGTAATCCACTTGTTCCTTCTGAATCCGCTCTTTATTTGCTTCTATAGTCAGTCCCCATACGACCGCTCCGCGGGCTTTTACCTCTTTTACATTGCTCATCAATTTGTCAAAAAGGATATTCTGTGTTGCCAATGCAATGACAAGAGTCCCATCTTCAATCAAGCTGATAGGGCCATGCTTTAGCTCACCGGCCGCATATGCTTCAGAATGGATATAAGAAATTTCCTTCAGCTTTAAGCTGCCTTCCAGACTCATTGCATAATCAAGATTTCTGCCGATAAAGAAGACATCCTTGGAATTAAACTCACGGCTTGCAAGATACTGTATTTTGCTTTTCTGCTCCAAAATCTGCTGAACTTTTTCAGGGAGTGCCTTAAGCTCATTGATATAATATTGATAATGTACAGCGTCAATCGTTCCTAAAAGATCGCCCATATAGATTGTCAGCATATAAATCATTGCAAGCTGCGTACTATACGCCTTGGTGGAAGCAACTGCAATTTCCGGACCTGCCCAAGTATAGAGCACGTCATCTGACTCATTTGCAATGGAGGAACCAACTACATTGACAATAGAAATTGTACGGGCACCAAGCTTTTTGGATTCTCTCAAAGCGGCCAATGTATCTGCCGTCTCGCCGGACTGACTGATCACTAAAACTAAAGTCTTATCATCAATCAGCGGAGTACGATAACGAAATTCGGAGGCAACATCCACCTCTACCGGCTTACGCAAATGCTTTTCCATGATATACTTTGCGACAACGCCAACATGATATGCAGTTCCACAGGCAACGATGAAAATTCGGTCGAATTCTTCCAGTTGCTTTTTGGTAAGCTTTACGTCGTCCAAAACGATTTTTCCCTCTTTAATACGGGGCTTAACGGTATCACGAATTGCTTTAGGCTGTTCCATAATCTCTTTTGCCATAAAGTGTTCATATCCGCCTTTTTCCGCAGCAGAAATATCCCAGTCAATATGTTCTGCTTTTTTGGGGATCCGTTCTTTATTCGTATTATAAACTTCTACGCCCTGACGAGACAAAACCGCAATTTCATTTTCCTCCAGACGATTAATTTCTCTGGTACGGTCGAGAATTGCCGGTACATCAGACGCAATATAATTCTCTCCATTTCCAAGACCAATAATCAAAGGGCTATCTTTTCTCACCGCATAAAGGTGATCCGGATCATCTTCGCAAATAATCCCCAGCGCATATGCTCCTTCTATCCGATTCAGCACTTTGATCAAAGCGTCAATTACACTGCCCTCATAATAGTATTCCAAAAGCTGTGCAACCACTTCTGTGTCAGTCTCCGAAACAAACTTAGCGCCTTTTTCAATTAGAAATTCTTTTATAGAAATATAGTTTTCAATAATTCCATTATGAACGACCGCAAATTTTCCGGAACCACTGACCTGTGGATGTGCATTCACATCACTGGGGGCTCCGTGAGTTGCCCAACGAGTGTGACCAATTCCCACCGTTCCAGGGACATCCACCCCATTGTGAATCAGTTCCTCTAATACTTTTAAACGTCCCTTAGTTTTTGCAACTTGAAGGTGCGTTCCATTATAAACTGCAACACCTGCTGAATCATATCCGCGATATTCCAGTTTTTCAAGACCGGTCAACAAAATTGGTGTCGCTTGATCATTTCCAATATATCCGACGATCCCACACATAAGGGTCACTCCTTTCAAAACACTTCTAAGAACCAAAGCAGCGCCAGCACCTTTTAAACATCCGATGCTGACGCCTAGCTTTTGATTACATTAACGATAGATAATATCGCTGCGCGAAGGTCCGTTGGAAATCATCTTAAATGGCACTCCAACGGCCTTTTCGGCAAATTCAATATAGCGGCGGCAATTCTCCGGCAAATCTTCATACTTTTTAATTCCCCGGATATCACACTTCCAACCCGGCAGCTTTTTAATCACCGGCTTGCAGCGTTTTAGCTGTGCAGTTGGTGGAAAATAATCGATCTGTTTCCCATCCAACTCATAAGCAACGCAAACCGGGATTTCATCCAAATACCCCAAAACATCCACAACTGTAAACGCAACTTCTGTCGCATACTGAGCACGAACGCCATAGCGCGTTGCGACCAAATCCAGCCAGCCGACACGACGAGGTCTACCAGTAGTGGCACCAAACTCTCCACCGTCGCCGCCTCTATGACGCAATTCATCTGCTTCGTCTCCAAAGATTTCACTGACAAATTCTCCTGCGCCTACTGCGCTGGAATAAGCCTTGACAACCGTAATGATGTCTTTGATTTCATAAGGCGGAAGTCCCGCGCCAATCGCTCCATAGCCTGCCAGCGTATTAGAAGAGGTCACCATCGGATAGATGCCGAAATCCGGGTCCTTCAAAGAACCAAGCTGGCCTTCCAGAAGAATCGTTTTATCTTCTTCCACTGCCTTATGCAGCAATTCAAAGGTATCCCCAACATAAGGATTCAACATTTCTTTATATTCCATCAACTGACCATAAACTTCTTCTATCGTCAGTTCCGGTTTATGATATAAATTCTTAAAAAGTGCATTCTTAATTGCAACAATGCGTTCAATGCGATCTTTTAGAGACGCTTCATCTCCATAGAGTTCTGCAATCTGAAATCCGATTTTTGCAAATTTATCCGAATAGAACGGAGCAATTCCGGACTTTGTAGAACCATAGGATTTTCCGGCAAGACGTGCTTCCTCATAAGTATCCTGCAAAATATGATACGGCATTACAACCTGTGCCCGGTTGGAAACTACAATGTGTGGCTTTGGCACTCCGCGAGATTCCAGATCGGCAATTTCTTTTACAAACCGTTCCGGACTTAAAGCGACTCCGTTGCCAATCACATTCGTAATATGATCGTAGAACACACCGGAAGGAAGCTGATGCAGTGCAAATTTTCCATAATCATTGATAATGGTATGACCTGCATTTGCGCCTCCCTGAAAGCGAATGACAATATCGGAATTGGCAGCTTCCACATCCGTAATTTTACCTTTTCCTTCGTCGCCCCAGTTAGCCCCTACAATTGCTTTAATCATAAATAAACATCTACTCCGCCGCGCCGCTACGGGAACTCTTTGGGCTGCCCTACGGCTGGATTTAGACAGCCTTATTTGTTTAATTTAACTGTATCAACCCATACAGTTTAGCATAAAATGACCTAAAAGAAAAGCTTATAACGGAAAATTCATAAAATGGTCATGCTTTTCCCTCATAACTTTTTTAGACCGTAATCTCTTCCGCCTGATCTTTCAGCGTTTGATACCGCTGCAAAACAGGCGCAACAGTTTCGTTTAAAAATTCAGTGGTTTGTTGCGGCGCGCGGCCTACATATTTTTCAGGCTTTACAATTTTCTTTAGTTCTTCCATCGTAACCCCAAAGGCCGGGTCCGCAGCAATTCTTGAGAGCAGGTCATTTTCTCCGCCCTCTTCTTTGACGACACGGCTCGCTGCCATAGAATGGACCCGAATCTTCTCATGCAGTTCCTGACGATCCGCTCCGCGCTTTACCGCATCCATCATAATATTTTCCGTTGCCATAAACGGCAGCTCCCGCTCCAAATGCTGGCGGATCACCTTCGGATAAACCACCAAGCCATCTGCAACATTGCGGTAAAGATTCAAAATTCCATCCACAGCGAGGAATGCTTCCGGAACCGAAATCCGCTTATTGGCAGAATCGTCCAGCGTACGCTCAAACCACTGGGTGGCTGCTGTAATACAGGGATTGAGGCTATCCACCATCACATAACGGGACAAAGAAGCAATTCGCTCACTGCGCATCGGATTGCGCTTATAAGCCATCGCAGAAGACCCAATTTGATTCTTCTCAAATGGCTCTTCTACTTCTTTGAGATGCTGCAGCAAACGAATATCATTAGAAAATTTCGAAGCAGACTGTGCAATTCCACAGAGAACCGCCAGAACCTGACTATCGACTTTTCTGGAATAAGTCTGCCCGGAAACCGGATAGACATCGGAGAATCCCATTTTCTCAGCAATTTTGCGATCCAGTGCTTTTACCTTTTCATGGTCGCCGTCGAAAAGTTCCAAAAAGCTTGCCTGTGTACCGGTAGTCCCTTTGCTGCCAAGAAGCTTCATCTTACTGATCCGGTACTCGATCTCATCTAAATCCAACAGCAAATCCTGCATCCAGAGTGTTGCGCGCTTTCCGACCGTTGTTGGTTGTGCCGGCTGAAAATGCGTAAACGCCAGTGTCGGAAGATCCTTATAACGGTCGGCAAAATTCTGCAGGACACGCAGAACTTCCACAACTTTATTCCGGACAATTTTTAGCGCTTCCGTCATTAGAATTAAATCCGTGTTATCCCCTACATAGCAGGAAGTAGCACCCAAATGGATAATCGGTTCTGCCTTCGGACACTGCTGTCCATATGCATATACATGGCTCATCACATCATGACGCACCAGTTTTTCGCGAGCTTCGGCAACCTCATAATTAATATCGTCCTGATGGGCTTTCAGCTCATCCACCTGCTCCTGTGTAACCGGAAGGCCCAGTTCCATCTCAGACTCTGCGAGTGCAACCCACAGACGGCGCCAGGTACGAAATTTTTTATCAGAAGAAAACAAATATTTCATTTCCTTATCTGCATAACGGGCGGATAAAGGAGACTCATAGGTATCTTTCAAAAGAAGTCCTCCAAATCACTTAATTTTCTGAATCGGTCTGCAATAATCGTTCATTTTATCAGCTATATTAAAGTCGGGAGTCGGCGCCGGATAATGGCCTGAGAAACAGGCATCGCAGAATCCATCTTTGATTCCGAGCATTGCCGGCAAATTTTCAACATGCAGATAATCAATAGAATCTGCAAAGCTCATTTTACCGATTTCTTCCACCGTATGGTGGCACGCAATCAGATTCGATTTATCAGGAATATCCGTTCCGTAATAACACGGCCACAAAAACGGCGGCGAGCTGATTCGCAAATGTACTTCTTTTGCACCGGCTTTTTTGAGCATTGTGACAATATGAGCGCAGGTGGTTCCGCGCACGATAGAATCATCCAGCATGACCACTCTTTTTCCGCGGAAAGCATCCGGAATCAGATTCAGCTTTAACCGCACACTGCGCTCGCGTTCCAACTGGGTCGGTTTAATAAAAGTACGGCCGATATAATTATTCTTCACAATTCCCTTTTGATAAGGAATCCCAGAAGCTTCCGAATAACCGATTGCTGCATCAATGCCCGATTCCGGAACTCCGATTACGATATCGGCGTCTACGGGGCTCTGATGATAGAGCAGATGTCCCGCACGTTTTCTCGCTTCATAAACATTGATTCCATCGATTACGCTATCCGGACGCGCAAAATAAATATATTCAAATACGCAAAGTGATTTTTTGACATTGACCGGATCATGAATCGTTTTAAGTCCGCTTGCATCCGCCATGACAATCTCGCCGGGTTCTACATCACGGACGAATTCTGCTCCGACTGCATCCAGGGCACAGGTTTCCGATGCAAAAACATAGGTCTTATGTCCGATTCTCCCGATAACAAGCGGGCGGAACCCATGAGGATCACGAGCCGCAATCAGTTTTTGCGGACTCATAACGATCAATGAATAAGACCCTTGGATCTTTGGTAATGCACGATGAACCGCCTCTTCGATAGAACCGCATTTTACACGTTCCTGTGCAATCAGGTATGCAATCACTTCGCTGTCGATTGTTGTCTGAAAAATGCAACCCTTTTGCACCAGATCCTGCTGGAGTTCATATGCGTTTGTCAGCGTCCCGTTGTGTGCGATTGCCAAAGTTCCTTTCACATATCGCATTACAAGGGGCTGTGCATTCTCACGAACACTGGCGCCGGCCGTCGAATAACGCACATGTGCACAAGCCATCTGGCCGGAGAAGCTGTCCAATGTCTGCGTATTAAAAGCTTCTGAGACCAATCCCATATCTTTTGAATACGAGAATACTCCGCGATCATTGACTACAATTCCGCAGCTTTCCTGTCCGCGATGCTGCTGCGCCAAAAGTGCATTGTACGCCGCATAGGCTACATTGACGCCGCCATCTGGACAACTAATGCCGAAAACGCCGCATTCCTCATGTGGCTTATCGTCATAAAGAAACTGTGTCGTGTTCAAAAACTCACCATCCTAATCAATCACGAAATCCCCTAAAAATTCATTTACAGAATTTTTGGGGGCTTTCTTTTTGTTTTCTATTGGGAAATCGGGAAATCCCCCACTGGAAAAATATCCGGTGCGGGATTTCTGATTTTTCATAAAATCTTACAGACCGATCCGCTTCATAACTTCTGCATAAGCTTCTTCCACACCACCCAAGTCGCGGCGGAAACGGTCCTTATCCAGTTTTTCATGAGTCTTCACGTCCCAGAAGCGGCAGGTATCCGGGCTAATTTCGTCAGCCAAAAGGATCTTGCCCTCAAAACGGCCAAACTCCAATTTAAAATCGATCAGATCAATTCCAACGGACAGGAAAAATTCTTTCATCAACTCATTGATGCGCAGTGTCATCTTACGGATTGTAGAAATTTCTTCTTGAGTAGCCCAGCCCATTGCAAGCACATGGGAATCGTTCACCATTGGATCGTCGAGCGGATCGGATTTATAGCAAAATTCCAAAACCGGGCAAAGCAGTTTTTGGCCTTCTTCTACACCGAGGCGTTTAGAGAAAGAACCCGCAGCAACGTTGCGAACGATCACTTCCAGCGGAACAATCTGTACTTTTTTCACCAAAGTATCGCGGTCAGAGAGTTCTTTCACATAGTGGGTTGGAACACCGTCTTTTTCAAGCATCTGAAACATAAAGTTGCTCATCTTATTGTTGACAACGCCTTTGCCAACAATGGTACCACGCTTTTTGCCGTTAAATGCAGTCGCATCATCTTTATAGGATACAATGCAGTATCTCGGGTCATCCGTTGCAAATACCTTTTTTGCTTTTCCTTCGTACAGTTGTTCTTTCTTTTCCATTTTCATTTACCTCCGTTAAAGTAAAATATCGTTTGACTGATCCTATTTAAACCAAATTTAAAAATGTGCTTACATGCGTAATATCCACAACGGAAAGTTCCGT
>DIQY01000049.1:30730-32689 GCA_002424295.1 Ruminococcaceae bacterium UBA5450
GCTTCTACCGCATTGCGGCGAATCAAGAAACCATCCCGATCATGCTGCATACCCTTACTGGGCGTATTGATCACCAAATCAATCTTTCCGGACATGATCAAATTAATAATATCATGCTGGTTCATTCCAACTTTATGAGTTCGAATGGTCGGAATCTCATGATCATTAAGATATTCCGCCGTACCCTGTGTTGCATAAATCGTCCAGCCCAAATCATAAAGTCCCTTGGCAATCGGAAGGACTTCGGCCTTATCACTGTCCTTGACCGTAATAATAACGCGGCCATTCTTGATCATATGCGTTCCGGCGCCGTAAAACGCCTTGATCAGCGCCTCATCATAGGTGCGGGCAATTCCAAGAACTTCACCGGTGGATTTCATTTCGGGTCCCAAGTTGACATCAGCACCATGAATTTTCTCAAACGAGAAGACCGGCATCTTGATGGCAATGTAATCATGCGGTTTCTGAAGGCCATACTGATAGCCCATCTGCGGCAATGTGTCTCCGAAGAAGGTGCGCACTGCCAGCGGCACAATCGGGATTCCGGTGACTTTGCTGATATAAGGAACCGTTCTGGAAGATCTCGGGTTTGCCTCAATGATATAGACAACTTCATCTTTCACAATGAACTGAACATTAAGAAGTCCTTTAACCTTTAAAGCTTTTGCAAGTTTACGAGTATCTTCAACAATGGTCTCCTGTGCTTCTTCACTGATTCCAATTGCAGGATAAACGGAAATACTGTCGCCAGAATGAATCCCGGCACGCTCAACATGCTGCATAATTCCGGGAATCACCGAATCAGTTCCATCACAGACAGCATCAACTTCCACTTCGGTTCCCATGATATACTTATCAACCAGAATCGGGTGTTCCTGCGCAATCTGATTGATAATTCCAATCTGATTGACAATATCGGAATCTTCATAGGCAATCTGCATTCCCTGACCGCCAAGAACATAACTCGGACGAACCAAAACAGGATAACCAAGTTGATGCGCCGCGTTTAACGCCTCATCGCAGGTGAAAACGGTATGTCCTGCCGCACGGGGAATCTTACAGTCGTTAAGGATTTCATCAAACCGTTCCCGATCTTCCGCAAGATCAATACTGTCGCTGCTGGTACCGAGAACCGGAACCCCCATCTTTTCGATAGAAGCTGCCAGACGAATCGCTGTTTGACCACCGAACTGACAGACAGCGCCATCCGGCTTTTCCAGTTTTACGATATGGAGGATATCTTCTTCCGTCAACGGCTCAAAGTAAAGTTTATCGGCAATATCAAAATCGGTAGAAACCGTTTCGGGATTATTGTTTACAATAATTGTCTCATAGCCAAGATCTTTTAACGCCCAAACACTGTGTACGGAACAAAAATCAAATTCAATTCCCTGCCCGATACGAATTGGGCCGGAACCGATAACCACAATCTTTTTACGGCGGCTTTCAGGTTTAGATTCATTCTCAACTCCATAGGTGGAATAATAGTACGGTGTCTCTGCTTCAAACTCGGCAGCACAAGTATCCACCATTTTATAAACCGGAGCAATCTTCCACTCATCCTGCATTTTCCGAAGCTCGTCCACCGATTCACCGGAAAACTCAGCAATCGTACGATCCAAGAATCCCATGCTTTTCGCTTTCAGCAGAAGCTCTCTTGTCATCTTCTGATCAGAAAGTGCTTTTTCCATCTCGATAATTGCAGTCAGCTTGCCGATAAACCACAGATCAATCTTGGTGATCTCGTGAATTTTTTTCGGAGAATATCCACGGCGTAATGCTTCCGCTACCGTCCACAGACGACGATCATCCACATTGTGTACCCGCTCCAAAATTTCTTCATCCGAGAAGGAATCCAGGCGATGATCTTTTAAGCTAAAGAGATTTTGTTCCAAACAGCGAATTGCCTTCATCAAAGCAGCTTCAAAGGTTGGTGCAATCCCCATCACTTCGCCGGTT
>DIQY01000049.1:32970-35152 GCA_002424295.1 Ruminococcaceae bacterium UBA5450
TCAAAGCAGGCATACGTCTTTTTTGTGATTGCATTTTTAATTTCGTCCAAAGTGTAGCCCAAGGCAATTTTACTCGCTACCTTTGCAATCGGGTACCCGGTTGCCTTACTTGCAAGCGCAGAAGAGCGGCTCACACGAGGGTTAACTTCGATTACACAATATTCGAAACTGTCTGGATTCAGTGCGAACTGCACATTACAGCCGCCTTCAACCCCCAGCTCCTGAATAATATTCAAAGAAGCGGTACGCAGCATCTGCGTCTCTTTATCGGCAAGCGTCTGGCATGGTGCTACCACGATGGAATCGCCGGTATGAACGCCGACCGGATCAAAGTTTTCCATATTGCAAACGGTAATACAGTTTCCATTATGATCGCGTATTACTTCATACTCAATTTCTTTCCAGCCTTCGATAGAACGCTCAATCAATACCTGATGCACACGGCTGCGGTGCAGACCAAGTGTCCCGATCTCTTCAAGTTCCTCTTTTGTATGAGCAATTCCGCCGCCGCTGCCGCCCAATGTATAAGCGGGGCGCACAACAACCGGATACCCAATTTTATCAGCTGCATCAAAACACTCTTCAAGGCTCTCTGCAATCGCAGATTTTGCGCATGGCTGGTCAATTCGTTCCATCGCTTCTTTAAATAGTTCACGGTCTTCAGCCATGCGAATCGTGTCAGCGCTGGTACCGATCATTTCTACATGATGTTCTTTTAAGAAGCCGCTCTCTTCCAGTTCAACTGCAAGGTTCAGCGCATTCTGTCCGCCTAGTGTCGGTAAAATACTATCCGGCTTTTCTTTAATGATTACTTTCTTAACGGTTTCGACGGTCAAAGGCTCGATATATACCTTATCGGCAATTTGCTTATCGGTCATGATGGTTGCCGGGTTCGAGTTGATCAGAATAACCTCTATTCCTTCTTCTCGAATCGCACGGCATGCCTGTGTTCCCGCATAGTCAAATTCTGCCGCCTGTCCGATAATAATAGGGCCGGACCCAATGATAATCACTTTTTTAATTTCCGAACGTTTACTCACAGGGCAGCACCTCCGATCAGATTCATGAAGCGGTCAAAAAGGAATCGTGTATCATGTGGACCACCTGCTGCTTCCGGGTGAAATTGCACAGTAAATACTCGGCCATTCTTATAATCAAAGCCCTCGATACTGCCATCGTTCATACTGATAAAGCTTGGCTCAGCAATCTTTGAATCCATTGTCTTAGCATCTACGACAAAGCCGTGATTCTGTGAAGAAATATAAACTCTGTTGGCTTTTAGATCCTTGACTGGATGATTGATTCCGCGATGACCATATTTCAATTTATAGGTATCTCCGCCGTTGGCAAGTGCCATCAGCTGATGCCCCAAACAGATTGCAAAGGTTGGCGTTCCGGAAGCATAAATCCGCTTGATCTCCTCAATGGGCTTTTTGCAGTCCTGCGGATCTCCAGGTCCATTTGTTAACATAATTCCGTCTGGTTTCCACTCTTTGACTTCATCATAAGAAGCGTCCCAAGGAAAGCATTTTACTGTTGCGCCGCGCTCTGTTAAGCAGCGAATAATATTCCCTTTAACACCATAATCCATCAGCGCAATTTTCACGCTGCCATCGCCATACACTTTGCCGCCGCGGATACTGACTTTCGGCACATAGCTTTCCATTTTGAAATTTTCGATCTGTTTTTTCATCGCTTCGAGGTCAATCGAATCACCATACGCGATCATGCCGCGCATCGTACCGCTCTCCCGCAAAATTCTGGTAAGTGCACGAGTGTCAATTCCCTGCAGGCCAGGAATCTGATAGCGCTTCAAATAATGATCCAAGTCAATGTCACAACGGAAATTACTCGCTACGTTCGAAACCGAATGAACAATATACGCACTCAGCCACGGACGTGTAGACTCAGCGTCCTGATAGCAGATCCCATAATTCCCGATCATGGGATAAGTCATCACAACACCCTGCCCGGCATAAGAGGGATCCGTAAGAAGCTCCGGATAGCCGCACATTGCACTGTTAAAAACAATTTCGCTTACAACATTGTGCTCATCGCCAAATCCGGTTCCTCCAAAGGTCATCCCGTTTTCCAGCATCAGTAATGCCTTCATTCAATCACCAACCATTCTTTTAAATTCATCATCTAATTTCCCCAGTTCCGCACAAAGAGAGCCCTTGAA
>DIQY01000052.1 GCA_002424295.1 Ruminococcaceae bacterium UBA5450
GTTTTGAATGGACTGATTGTCTTTTCCATCCGCAATCGTAAGAATGATTTTCTTTCCCAAAAGAGACTCCTGTTTCTTAGCATACTGTTCCATGTTATCACAGAGCGAGGAAATAAAAGCGTCATCCATACGATAAGCAGCAATGCCGATCCGAATTGTTTCGATGGACTGAGATGATTTTTTATTGTTCGAACAGCCGCAGATAGAAAGAAAAAGTCCGGTCACAATCAGTAAAGGAATGGTACGTTTCCAGAATCTCATAGTAGAGCCTCCTTTTTTACTGAGATTATTTGCAAATTATTGGGAGAATGGAAAGAGCAGACGTTGATTTTCTTTTGTATAGAGATCCTCTCCGTTTACAATGGAATAATCAATGACGGTGTTTTGTAAAGATTGTTTATTTAGGATATTTACAGCTTTCTGTAGACCAAGGTAGCCGATATTAAATTCATTTTGAACACCCAGAGCAGAGATAATATGATCTTCCAGATAGGAGACTACCTGACGAGTTGAGCCGACGCCAAAAATTTGTACAGAGGTAACGCCGGAGGGGGATAGCTCTTGTTCTGCTTTGGCCACAAGCTCAGATGTATCGCTGTCAAACGCAGCAACTTTGCTCACGGAAGGTCCGTGCAAAAGGGTAAGCAGTTGATTATAAGCTTCGGTAGAATCTTCGGGAAGAGCCCATTCCACAAAGGAAACGTTTTCTTCCTGCAGCTTTGATTTAGCCCCCTGATAACGTTCAGCACAACTCGTTCTGGAAAGATTGCGGTTTACAAGCGCAATCGGTTTTTCAGATTTGGCCGGATCATTTAACATTCGCTCGGATAATGTTTCTCCTAAGGCAATATTATCACAGCGAATATAAGGAATATCATCGGCATCCGCAATTTCGGAATCAATGGTGACGACGGGAACTGAACGGGCAGCTTTTCGAATTGGTTCCTCGAGGTCTTCCGAATTAACGGGGGCAATCACAATGGCATCTGCACCATTTTCAACTTCACGCTCCAGCATTTGAATTTGTTCCTGTGCATCATTGTCTTTGGAAAGATAAACGGGAGTGAATTCTACTTTATAATCAGATGCCGCCTGCGTAATTCCCTGCTCCATTTTAGACCAAGCTTCTCCTTTTTTTCCGCCTGCAAGAAAGGAAATTTTTCGAATCTGCGGTTGTGTTTGTGAAAAAGGAATGCCTTGTGAAATAATGGCCAGAAAGATCAGAAAAAAGATGAGGATAACTGAAAAGATAATCAGACTGCGGTGCTTTTTCAAACGGGATCGCCCCCTTCTCCGGTTACTTCTGCGATAGTTTTAACGGGAAGATGAATCCTTGCAAGTGTTCCTTCGTCTGGTTGGCTCAAAATCGTTAAGCCGTATTCTTTTCCAAAATAGAGCTGAATCCGCTCATTGACATTTCTTAAGCCAACACCGGAACCTTTTCCTGTCTTTGGTTTTTGAGCGCTGTCCAGAAAAAGTGACTGTGCTTGCTCTGGGGGCATACCTGGTCCGTTATCCACAACGTCAATAAAGAGATCTTTTTCTTTTCGGTAAGCACGGATATGAATTTCACCATCGCCGTCCATAAATTCCATGCCGTGATAGATCGCATTTTCCACAAGAGGCTGAACGATCAGTTTAATAGTTGCACAGGAAAGGACTTCGGGTTCTGCTTCCATCGTATAGATGAATTTATTTTTGTAGCGCGTTTTCTGAATGGTCAAATAGTTACGTACATGCTCCAGCTCATCCTTTACCGAAATCACCGTTTTTCCTTTGGAGAGGCTAATGCGGAACAGCTTAGCGAGTGCGGTGACCATTTCAATCGCGCCGTCATAGTGTTCGTTTTCAATCATCCAGACAATGGAATCCAGGGTATTGTAAAGGAAATGTGGATTGATCTGTGCCTGCAGCGCATCCATTTCACTTTTACGTTTGCTTTCCTGTTCCGCGACAATGTCGTCCATCAGCTTTCGCATCTGTTCTGCCATGGAACGAAGTGCGGAACCTAGATGGCGTACTTCATAGGAACCCCCAATAGAAATCGGTGCAGAAAGATTCCCTTTTTCCAGTTCTCGAACGGATTGCTCCAATTCTTTAATTGGGTTTGCAATTCTTGAGGATAAAAACAAGTTTGCAGAAGCCAGAAGAAAAATAGTAAAGAATGCGAAAAACCAGATATAAGTTTGCAGCTCCGTATAATTAGCGGTGATATCTTTTATTGGAACAACGCCGACGATTTTCCAGCCGGTATATCCAACCGTTTTTACCGAGATCATGCGCTCTTCATTTTCAAAAATTTCTGTATGGTTTCCGTCACTGTAAGTCGCAGCGGCCAAGTTGTTTTCGTGAATTAGGTTGGAATAAATCAACTGTTGGCGGGGGTGATAGATGATTTCGCCGTCATTGCTGATTAAATAAATATAGCCCGATTCTCCTAAATCTGCATTTTTGCAGATCTGTTCAATTCCGCTGAAATTCATGTCGACTAGAAGAACACCGTGGTAAATAGAACCGCTGCGGGTCAATTCTACCGAGCGGCTAAGAGAGACGACCCATCGATAAGGGTTATTGGAATCTACAAAAAGATTCTGTACATGCGGGACCGAAAAATGTACATTTTCAATCTTTTCTTTAGCACTTTGAAACCAATCCTGATCTTTCACATTAACGCTGCTCTTTAACTGCTGCAGTGGCTCGGAGGATAAAACGGTACCATCGTCGGAGAAAAGAGAGACTGAGACCAGAAGATCGCTGTAAGTATTGTAGAAAAGCGCCATGTCCTTATTGACGGTGTCCATATCGGAAGCAGTATCCAAATTTGCACTTTTGATTACACGGTAGTACATGGAATCGGAAACGCGCATAATGTTGTGCAGATAATTATCAAGATTTAGGTTGATTCCGCTTAAAACTCGCTGATTGTCTTCGGAAATCATTTTTTCGTTGGTTTTTGTAAAACGGGCAGAAAGAGTCAACGTGACAACGATCATGCCCGCAATTGCAACCAGAGTAAAAGTCAGCGAAAGCGTAAACTGAAGGCTTCGCTTTTTTAAAAGATGTCCAAATTTATCGAGTAGGTTGTGTAGACGCTGCTTCATGATTCAGCACTCCGATTATTCGAAGGATGTTCTTGATTAGAACGATATTTGGAAGGCGAAACGCCAAAACGTTTTTTAAAAACATAGCTGAAATAGTTAGATTCCGTATAGCCGACTTTTTCCGCAATCATGTAGGTTTTATCGTTGGTCGTATCAAGAAGATTGAGCGCGTTTTGGAGTCGGACATCTGTTAGGTAGGAAACAAAACTTTGCTCTGTTTCACGTTTAAAAACCGTTGAAAAATAAGCGGGACTCACATGCAGAAAAGAGCAAAGGGTTTCAACGGAAATGGAAGGATTGCTGTAATGCTCCTGAATAAACTGCTGAGCGTTCTGCGCAAGAAGCTTCGAAGAATCTATGCGTTCCCGCTTAATACAGGCACTGAGTGTTAAGCAGTGTTCCGTTAACCAGTTTTTCATCGCCGCGGGTGTATGCAGAGAAGAGAGCGCATTTAAAAAGTCCATATCTTTTCCAAAAATATCTTCCGGGGAGATGGCATAATCATGTGTGATTTTCATGAGAGTCGTGATGACCTCCATGATGTAAACCTGATACTGTGTCATCGAGAGCGGCTGCTTTTCCAGTTTGGAAAACAAATAGTTGAGTACCTGACGAATTTCATTTTCACCGCCAAGCTTGATAGCACTGATCACAGTGCGCTCTTCTTCTTCGCCAAACTGCAGCTGAATTGAAGTATTGGGCTCTACGTCCTTAATATAATTTGCGCGGCTGTATCCGTGAATGCAGCCATAATCCAAAGCATTCTGGGCTTCTCGGTAAGAAAAATGAAGATTAGAAAGGCTGTAAGGACTCCCGATTCCGGCAAAAATTCGCATGCCTAGAATCGATTCGCCTCTTTTGCAGATTTCATTTAATCGGCTGACGGCGATGCCGGTGGAACCAGGCTCAGAAAAATCAAAGAGCAGTGCTACGTCTTCAGAATAAAGAAAAGCTTGAAATTGACAATAAGAACCCAGAATTTCCTCGGCGGTACGCAGCAACGAAATCGGGACTAGTTCCTCTTTTCCGTGCAGTGCGGAAGGAATACTGTTTTCTGTTTGGTGAAAATTGAGGTCAGCATGAATCAGACCAACTGCCCAGCAGGAGCGGTCAGTAGAAAGCTGAAACAATTTTGCTTGCGATTGAAGCCGTGACTTTGAAACGCGGCCTTCCAAAAGGCTTACAAAAAACTGCTCTTTAATGACCGGAAGGCTCTCTTCATAATGGCGACGCAGCGCCTCTACATCTCGCCGGCTTGCGGATTCGTCATCCAGACGAATTTTTAAACGTTGTAAAACTTTTGTAAGATCGGCCGCGTTTACCGGTTTTAAAAGATATTCCACTACGTTTAACTGAATGGCTTTTTGTGCGTATTCAAAGTCATCATAACCGGAGAGAATAATAAATTTGACAGAAGGGAGCAACGCTGCCGCTTTAGCAGCCATCTCCAATCCACTCATAAAAGGCATACGAATATCAGTTAAAATAACATCTGGATGCAGTCGCTCTGCCATTTCTAATGCTTCCAGTCCATTTTCTGCGGCGCCGGCGATCTCAAACCCAAGAGACTGCCACGCAATTTTCCGAATAATACCTTCTCGGATCTCTTCCTCATCATCCGCGAGGATAATACGATAATATGACATTTTCAGTCTCCTAATAATGTATAAAAATTTCAGTCAAAAAAATTTATTTTTCTTTATTTTATCATTAGTCTTTCCTTTCTGCAACTGTAGCTTTTTTATGGATTCATATAAAAAATAAAAAGGCGAAGCCAAAGCTTCGCCTTCTAAGAGATTTTTGAAAAAGAGGAAAAGATTATCTTCTGCGATATTTGCCCATATCGATTGCAACAGCAACGGCAATGATGATGCCTTTGATCACTTGCTGCCACATGGGGCTGACACCGATGAACTGAAGACCATATTGAATAACGGTGAAGATCAGAACGCCGGAGACAATGCCGCCGATCTTGCCAATGCCGCCGTTTAAGGATACGCCGCCGACCACGCAGGCGGCGATAGCATCCAATTCGTAGCCGTTGCCATAGTTATTGGTAGCGCCTGCTGTACGGGCAGCTTCCAAAACGCCTGCAATGCCATAAAGGAATGCAGCCAAAATGAAGATCAGCATAATGGTTTTAAAAACATTTACGCCGGAAACGACAGCGGCTTCACGGTTGCCGCCGACTGCGTAAACATTTTTGCCAAACACTGTTTTGTTCAGAACGAACCAAATAATTACACAGGTAATAAGTGCGATCGGAATCAGTACTGAAATGCCAACAAAGGTACTCCCGCCAATGTTTTGGAAGATCTTTTTCTGGCCGATTACAGTAAAGTCCGGACGAACACCACCGATTGGCTGAGAGTTATTCGGTGGCATATCGAAATAAAGGCTACATGCACCGTAGATCATAACCTGGGTAGCTAGTGTTGCAATGAATGGGTGCATATCGAATTTTGCAACAAGGAATCCGTTTAAAACACCGAACAAAACGCAGGCAGCCACCGCAGCCAAAATTGGCACGATAACCGGAAGTGCCGGTAGATTCGGGAAAAAGCGGTTTGCATAAGTTGCGGTCTGCAGCATTGAGGTGGAAAGCACAGCGGCTAAGCCAACCATACGGCCTGCAGAAAGGTCGGTACCTGCAATTAACAGTGTAAAGCAGATGCCTAATGCGATGATCAGACGGGGGGAAGCCTGTGTCATGATATCAAGCAAAACCTGATATTTCATAAAACGGGGTTCCTTGATCATGATAAATACGACTAGTGCCAGAAGAGCAATCATAATCGCATTATTTGTCAGGAATGTTTTTGCGTTTGATCTGGAGAATTCAACAGGAACACTGTGCTGTTCTTTCCGTAGCAGCTGAAAAACTCCATATGCGCCGGTAACGATGCCAACCAGCAAAATGTACATCCAAAGATCGTAAACTTGATCCTTTGGCGCGGCAACTGCAACAATGATAGAAATTAGAATCAGTGCAGCGCCTATTAACGCAAAAATTGTTGCATATTTTTTGCGAGTGATTGTGTTCGTGGCTTTTGCGGTTGCTCCCATATTGGACCTCACTTCCCTTTCCATTTTGTGCGATAGGAAATCACAGAAATTTTACATGAACTTTGTTGCAAGTTCCATTACTTTTACAGAATCGCACTCACCGGCGTTCACAATTCCTGTTACACGTCCCTCGCACATAACCATGACCCGGTCGGACATACCAAGCAGCTCCGGCATTTCGGAGGAGATCATGATTACAGATTTTCCTTCTTTAATTAACTGATGCATAATTGTGTAAATCTCATATTTTGCACCGACGTCAATTCCTCGAGTAGGCTCATCCAGAATCAGAATGTCCGGATCGGTTAGAAGCCACCGGGCGATCAAAACTTTCTGCTGATTTCCGCCGGAGAGATTCTGCATCTGCTCCAGCATGCTCGGGGTTTTTGTACGCATAGAAGCATTGCTGTCTGTTGCGGCTTTTTTGCGTGCGAAGTCGTTAATTATGCTGTGATGAACCAATTTCCCTTCATTTTCTGTAGCAATTACAGTATTGTCCAATACCGAAAGAGTGGGGAAAATTCCGGTAGCGCGGCGCTCTTCTGTCAAGAGTGCAAAACCGTGCTTCATGGCGTCTCGCGGACTTTTAATTTTAATTTCTTTGCCGTCTTTGTAAATCGTTCCGGAAACAATCTGACGCAGTCCAAAAATTGCCTCTACGGTCTCTGTACGCTGTGCGCCGACAAGGCCGCCGATCCCAAAAATTTCGCCGCGATGAACTTCAAAGCTGACATGCTGGAACGAACGCGGCAGAGGGGAGCAGATATCATCGACTTTAAAAACAACATCTGTACCCGGAGTATACTCCTTAGGTGGAAAACGATTGGTCATATCACGGCCGACCATTCGGCTAATAATCAGGTCAGTAGTTAGTTCGTTTGCAGGCCAAGTACCAACGCATTGACCGTCTCGCATAATGGTTACTTCGTCGGAAATCTTTAAAATCTCTTCCATCTTGTGCGAGATATAGATGATCGCGCGTCCTTCCGATTGAAGCTTTTTAATGATCTTGAACAAATGTGCCGTTTCGTTCTCCGTTAAGGAGGAAGTGGGTTCATCCATGATGATGATCTTGGAATTATAACTGACTGCCTTTGCAATCTCAACCAACTGCAGCGTCGAAGCAGAAAGATTTCCTGCCAAGGTTTTGGGGTTTACATCCAGATCGACTTCTTTAAAAAGTTCCTTGGTCTTTTCATACATGGCTTTATGATCAACCGCAGGTCCTCTCTTTGGGAAGCGTCCCAGCCAGATGTTTTCCATGACCGGCCGAAACCGGATCGGATGCAGCTCCTGGTGGATCATGGAAATTCCGAGGTCCAGTGCCTGCTTGGAACTGTTGATCTTCTGGGGCTTTCCCTCTAGAATGATCTCTCCACTGTCTTCCGCATAGATGCCAAATAAGCATTTCATCAATGTGGATTTTCCGGCTCCGTTTTCACCCATTAGTGCGTGTACACTGCCGGGACGGACTTTTAAACTGACGTTGTCCAACGCCTTTACTCCGGGGAACTCTTTGGTGATATTGTTCATTTCCAGTACATATTCACCCATCAGCGATCCTCCTTTTCTTATAAAATAACGGGGAACGGAAAGCGCCTGCTTTCGCGTTCCCCGTGGACAGACTTAGATAGAAAATTCAGTCAATGCTGAATTTTAGAGATAATCTTTGTAGTTGTCAGCAGTAACCTTTACGTAGTTAATCCAAACGTAATGGCCGTCTGATTGCTCTTTGCCGGTAGCATCATAGAGTTTGTAGCCAACGTTTTCTTCATTGATTGGTTTACCCTGTGCAGCAGCAGCAGCAATGTTGACAGTTGCTTTTGCCTGGTTCTTTGCATCATTCAGAACGGTGCCCAGCATGGAACCATCTTTCATTGCTTCCAGAGCAGGAGCCGTTGCATCGACGCCAACAACCGGGATGTACTTGGAGCTGTCGCCGGTGTTGTAGCCTTGTGCTTTCAAAGCTTCGATTGCGCCAAGTGCCATATCATCGTTGTTCGCAAGGATTGCTTCGATCTTATTAAGACCAACAGAGGTGATCCAAGTGTTCATCAGATCGGTTGCTTTTGCTTTGTCCCAGTAAGCCGTATCTTTTGCAAGAGCCTCGGTCTGGAATCCAGCAGCTTCAATAGCAGCCGGAGCGGCCTGAGAACGAAGGGTTGCATCCTGATGTCCGGGTTCGCCCTGAAGCATTACATACTGGATCTTGCCGTCGCCGTTTTTATCAGCGTCTTTATGAGCCTTAAAGTAATCGGCAATAATTTCACCAGACATGGTGCCGGACTGTTTTGCATCCGCACCGACATAATATGCTTTGTCATAAGAGGCAATATCGGTATCGGAAGGCTGACGGTTTAAGAATACGATTGGCAGGCTGGCAGCCTTTGCTTTTTCGATCAAAGGAGCAGCGGCGGTCAGATCAACTGGGTTGATGGCCAGTGCATTAACGCCCTTAGTAATGTAAGTATCGACCTGTTCACTCTGGGTAGCTTGCTTGTTCTGGGAGTCCACCAGATCAAGTTTTGCACCGATTTCATTTGCGCGGGCAGTCATTGCATTACGGACGCCGGTCATAAACGTATCATCGAATTTGTAGATACAAGAACCGATATAAACGTCTTTTGCGCTGGCGGTAGATGCGGCGCCGGAAGCCGCACCAGATCCGGATGCAGCTGCTGAGCTGCTGGTGCTGCTGCCACAGCCGGTTGTAGCGGCTGCGATCATGGCAGCTGCCATGAGTACTGCGAGAATCTTTTTCATACAAAAACCTCCTGTTTTTCTTTTGGCTTTTGAGAAACTACTTGTACCTTTGCACAAATATGGATGTTTCTCCGCCTTACTATTGAGTAGTATAATTGGAATTGTGGACAGAATCTATAGGATTTTCTTTCGAAAATCATCAAATATCTTTTCAAATAAGGCAAAATCAAGAAACAGAAAGAAAAATTTTTGTACAAAATGTTTAATTTGGTCTGCAAAATGGTTTTTGATCAACAGAATAAAAAGAAAAAGTGAAGGGAATCGGATTTCTTTGTGCACTCAAAATTGGAACGATTCGAAAAACAGCTCAATTTGTCGAAAAAGCCTGCTGTTTTTTCTTGACTTTTTAAAGAGTATGAGTATAATTAGTTTTACAAGTAATACCAAAGTAGAAAGGGGAGATTAGAATGTCAGTTTTATCGGTTTCGGGACTTTCGAAATCTTATCCGTCTTTTTCATTAAAAAATGTTAGCTTTGAGCTGCAAGAAGGTGCCATTACCGGATTTATTGGGAGAAATGGTGCGGGAAAAACCACAACTCTAAAGTCTTTGCTCAATTTTGTTCATCCGGACAAGGGGGAGATTCAATTTTTTGGACAGTCCTTTCAGGAGCATGAATTTGAAATTAAGCAGAAAATCGGTTTTGTTTCGGGGGGAATTTCTTTTTATCCGAAAAAAAAGCTGCGTACCATTACTTCGGTTACGAAAAGATTTTACCCGCAGTGGGATGAAGCGGCTTATAAAGAATATTTAAAACGCTTTGAACTGGATGAAGATAAAGTACCGGATTCCCTTTCGGCAGGCATGAAGGTAAAATACTCTTTGGCGCTGGCACTTTCTCATCGGGCAAAACTGCTGCTCCTTGATGAACCTACCAGTGGACTGGATCCGGTTTCTAGAGATGATCTGCTGGATGTGTTTTTGGATCTTGTCGAAGAAAACGGCGTTACAATTTTGTTCTCAACCCATATTACCTCTGACTTGGAAAAATGTGCAGAAGAGATTCTCTATTTAAGAAGAGGCGAAATAATTGGGAGAGGAAAATTAAAGGAATTTCAAAATCAATTTGTTCTCTGCAATTTTTCCAAAGAGCAAATGACAGAGCCATTAAAATCATATCTTGCGGGATATAAGCGCGAAAAAGAAGGATTCAGTGCCCTCTTTTATAAAGATCATCTGCCAGAGGGCAATTTTGATTACTATCCGGCGGATTTGGAATCCATTATGATTCATTTGGAGAAGGGGGAATTAGCATGAGAAATTTGATTTATAAAGAGATCAAGATTGCACTGCATCCCACAGCTCCTTTGTTTTTATTGCTGTCAGCACTGCTATTGATACCGAATTATCCTTATGAAGTCATATTCTTTTATACCTGCTTGGCCGTCTTCTTTCATTGCCTTAGCGGGCGGGAGAATCATGATATTGAATATTCATTGTTGCTGCCAATTCAAAAGAAATCGATTGTGCAGGCAAGATTTCTGTTTGTGATCCTTTTGCAGATGATACAAGTTTTAGTGTCAATTCCGTTTGTGTTTTTAAGGAACTATTTAATCCCAGAAGGCAATCAGGCGGGGATGGATGCGAATATAGCGCTTTTTGGGAATGTGTTTTTCTTGATGGGGATTTTTAATCTGATCTTTTTTGTGCTTTATTATCGGAACCCCGATAAAGTGGGAAAAGCTTTTGGAATTTCGAGCATCGTATTTTTTACGGTAATGGTAATTTTAGAGGCACTTGTTTTTACAGTGCCGTTTTTCCGCGACCAGCTCAATACGAGAGATCCGATGTATCTGTCCCAAAAACTGATCATGTTGGTGGTTGGGGTTGTACTTTATGTGATTTTTACAGGAATTGCTTACCGAAAATCGATCTCTACTTTCGAAAAATTAGATTTTTAAAAATGTAAAAAAGCCGAAAAAGGGCCCTGTGTCATTTTAATGACACAGGGCCCTTTTAGTTGTTTATATTTTTAAAAGATTAGGGCTTGCGCAGTTTTGGAACAAGCCAAATCACCATTGCCCAGAAAAATTCGTAGACAATCAGGCTCATGGTGGAAATTTGCTGTAAACCGGAATAGCAGGTAAGTAATGCTACCATTATGAAACCGAGTACAACAGCGACATTTTGAAGAACAATGGCAATGGAGATGTTTCCACGCTCCCGCACACAGGCGGTCACTAAACGCATCAGTGCCGTAGGACGTCCCTTTGTAGCAATCATGGCCGGTTTTTCGTTACATGCCTCGTGGGTACGGCTGACATAAAGTGCCCCTAAGCGTTCCGGCAGGACTCGAATGCCATGTGGATCCAAACCGAAAAGTTCGGCGAGGAAGGTGGGGGTGATATTTGGGTCACAATTGCGAACAATCAAAGAGATTCCATTATTCTCCATTCGGCGCAGTTCCTGAAGGCGCCGGCGGTCACAGCTATAGGTAATGATCAGCATGGCGATTAGTTCTCCGCCAATTGCAAGATAAACCAGCTTTTTTCCGCCCTGAATATATTTTTGTTCAATGGCTTCTTCAGGCGGTTCAATTTGATGAGCGGAAAGCAGTTCACGGTTCCCTACAAAAACTCGGTGACCGTTAATCCAGCCGCTTAAACCCTGTCCGTCTGTATAAGAAAATTTTTCAACTTCCGGAAGCTTTTTGTGCTGTGTATGAATTACTTGGTCAAACAGGGAAGAAAGTGGGGAATGAGCGGCAATCATCAGTGCTGCCGCCTCCATAAGAGAATCGTCAATGGAAGTGTTTTTAAAAGTTTTGATTCCATTTAGAGTGACTGTGTTTTTCGGGAACAGATCCTGAGAATCCATCATCACTGCATTTGATTCACAGAAATGCTGAACGGCAGGGAATCCGATCACCATGCCACCGCATTGAGAAGCAATTCGACTGATTCTTGCAAGCGGAAGATTTACGGCCAGCAGATTCATAAAAGGAGTCGTAATACAAGTTGCCGCTGCAAATGCAGTAAATGCCGTCGCAACATCTTTCGTCAGCACTAAAGTAATAATACAGAGAACCAAACTTGCCAGAAAAGCAACAGGTGCAATCGTTTGATTGGCACGGTCACTCGGGTCGTCTTCGTAAGAAAGACGGAGAAAATGTGATAAGAAATTGGTTTCGGTCTGATAAGCGATGACTGGGGTATCCATTGTACAGCCGTCTGCCAACTGTAAGCCGGTGTTATAGTCTTCGAACAACGTCACGGCATATTTTTTATCCGGTGAAACAACAAAATGAAAGTTCTTGTTAATCCGTTTGATCATGCTGAATTTTCCTAATGTATTGAGAAACAATGCAGCAGTTGCTACGCTTGCATAAAGATTGAGAGAACCAGAGGAAAAACGTGTCTGCATGAAAAACGCCATAATGGATTGAACAAGAGCGGCGATTGCAGCGATCGCAACCGCACTATCCGAATTGGCGTGGAACCGGAACAGTGCTTTTAGTCCGTTCCAAATGGTTGCTCCGCAGAATACGAAGGCGATCATAGTAAAGATCACATTACAGATAAGGTAAACAGTAATGTTCAGCCGTTCGAAGCTAAAGAATCCGAATTCACCCAGCCAGCCGAAGATCAACAGCAGGATGGTCGAAATTCCGGTGACACCCAAACGCAAAGAAAGTTTTCGTAAATTTGCATTTAAATCGTGAAAAACGGCAGGGGCATCATTGCTGTTGCTGTAATCTTCTACTTCTTGAGCCTCTTTGGGCACTGCTTCTTCCGACGGGTCATTTTCCGGTTCATCCATGCCTGAAAGATGGAAAAGAGAGCGTTTTTTTTTCTTTGGTTTTTGGGAAGGCGGAGAAGTCTGCTTTGATTTTTCGTCTGCTTTGATAGGCTCTGTCAGTTTTGACTGGGCCGGTTTTTCTTTCGGAACTTCAACGGACGAAATCGGTGCAGGGGCTGGGACTTCTTTTTTAAAAGGTTCAATTGGCTCAATCTTTTCCCAGTCT
>DIQY01000017.1 GCA_002424295.1 Ruminococcaceae bacterium UBA5450
CAGCGGTCTGATTGGCTTTTTGGTCGCCATAATTATATCTCTCTGCGGAAAAAGTCTCGTCATGGTAGCCGCTTGCAGCTGCGCTGCGGTTTTTTTAACCGAACAAATTCTCTGCTTTTTTTAAAAGTGTTTTACAGAAATAAAAGTTATAGTCGCTGACCCGATGATCATTCAATCAATAAAATCTTAAAGAGCATAAAAATCGGTGCATAGAAAATTTCTATGCACCGATTTTTATTTTTCAAAACATAATTTTTCTGTAATTTCAATAAAATGAGTAATTAAAGTTTGTGCATAGGATTGTTTCAGCCAAGCAAAGCGAATCCAATACCATGTGTCTTCTGGAAAATGAAAAACTTCCATTTTTGAAAGCTGCTTTTCAGAAAGAACTGCCTGTGCCAAAATTTTGGGAGAAAAACAAGCGCCCATATTTTTTGCACAGAGTTCCAGAAGCGTTTCAATATTGCCCCCCTCCACTCTGATATCCGGAATAAAGCCAGCCTGTGCAATCAAATGCCGACCAATTCTTCCGGCAATATCTTTTTGCCCATTCATTAAAAACGGACATTTTTCCAATGGAGTAACCTTTTTTTCCTCCCGGATTTTTTGAGCCACCTGTTTTACACGATCTCCATAAAGTTGAGACAATAGCTCTTTTCCCACCAAAAGTACCACTTCTTCTTTATAAAAATCACGCATCTGAACTTCATTTAAAGGAGTCAGAAACCCTGCAATCGCTAAATCGATTTCTCCTTTTAAAAGCTTCCGCTGTAAAATATCATTCAGATCCTCCACCAATTGAATCTCAATGTTAGGATATTTCTCTTGATATTCTTTGAGAATTTTCGGCATCAGCGCATGTTCCCTCGTATAGGCAATCCCAATACGGAGACAGCCTTTCTGATTGCCGGAAATCTCTCCAAATTCTTGCTGCATTTCTTCATATCTTCCCGAAAACTCTTCTGCATAATTAAAAAATATCCGCCCTTCATAAGTCAGTTCCAGCGGAATTTTTCTTTGAAACAGCTTACATCCCAATTCCTGTTCAATCGAGGCAATCTGGGCGCTTAAAGTCTGCTGTGTAATATAAAGGCGCTCTGCGGCTCTGGTAAAGCTGTGTTCCTGCGCGACCATTAAAAAATAGTGTATATTTAAAAAGTTCATTTTTTCTCCTATTACAGTGTTTTAACTGTATTTTATACGTTAAATAACAGTTTGACAATGGTTTTTATAAATTTTATACTGGAATTGAAAAGAGGCTTTCTGATGGAAACTGTTACTTTACTGCTTTTTGCGGCTGCTTTATTTTGCTGTGTCCTTTTTAATTTTCCAATTTTATATGCGCTGGTCTTCGGATACTTTTTATTTTGTTTTTATGGACTGCGAAAAGGGAAAAAACCACAGGAACTGTTAAGAATGTCCCTTACAGGAATTAAAACTGTTAAAAATATTTTGATCGTCTTCCTATTAATCGGAATGATTACCGCCTTATGGCGTGCAGCAGGGACGATTCCTGCCATCATTTGTGATTCTTTCGGACTAATGCTTCCTTCTTTCTTCCTTGTAATCACATTTCTTTTAAATTGTCTGGTTTCCTTTTTAACGGGAACTGCCTTCGGATCGGCAGCCACCATGGGAGTAATCACGATGGCAATCGGAAACGCGATGGGCTTAGATCCCGCCTTTCTCGGAGGGGCGATTCTCTCTGGGGTCTATTTCGGGGATCGCTGTTCTCCGATGTCTACCAGTGCACTTTTAGTCAGTGAACTGACAAAAACGAACCTTTTTACAAATATTCGTAAAATGTTTTTTACCTCTCTTGTTCCCTTTTCCATTACTTGCATATTATATATTGCTTTAGGATTTACTAAGAATTCAGAAGCTAATTCGATTGGAATAAAAGAAATCTTCGAAACGAACTTTAATCTTTCCATTTTAACCTTAATTCCTGCAATCTTAATTTTAGTGCTATCTTGCTTTAAAATTCCCGTCAAAATCACGATGTCGCTAAGCATCCTTTCTGCCGTCGGAATTGCTTTTGGGGTACAAGGCCTAGAACCCTCTGCGTTATTTCACCTGCTGGTTTTCGGCTATCATGCACAAGATCCTGTCCTTGCAAAACTAATTGACGGGGGCGGCATCCTTTCGATGGTGAATGTCACCGCAATTGTTTGTCTTTCCTCTTGTTATGCCGGAATTTTTAATGGCACCGGCCTTCTTATTAATTTAAAAGAAAAAATCGGAAGACTGGGTCAAAAGATTTCTCCTTATGGCAGCCTCCTCTGCACTTCCATCGGAACTTCAATGATTGCCTGCAACCAGACGCTTTCTATTATGCTAACCCATCAGCTCTGCAACGAAATGATTTCTGACCATGAAGAAATGGCAATCAATCTGGAAAACACCGTGGTCGTTTTGGCCCCCCTTATTCCTTGGTCCATTGCAGGTGGTGTTCCACTGGCAGCAATAGGCGCACCTCAGATCAGCCTTTTATTTGCCTTTTATTTATATTTAATTCCTCTATGGAACTTTTTTAAAATCACTTACAAAAAACGAATCAATAAATGATAAATGGGACGATTCCTTTTCTCTTAGCAAAAAAGGAATCGTCCCATTTATTTAAAAAAATTTTTATTTTTATCTTGACAAACCGTAAAAGTGTTGTATTATTGTATTAGAGTCTTAATACAATAATACATTATGGAGATGAGGATTTTGTCTGAAAATATTCTTAGCACAAACAAAATTTCAAAAAAATTCGGTAATTTTCAAGCAGTTTCCGATTTGGATCTTGAACTTTGCCGCGGTGAAATTTATGGTTTGATCGGTAAAAACGGAGCTGGAAAAACGACCCTGCTCAAAATGATCAGCGGACTTTCCAACCCGAGCGGTGGTTCCCTGCAGCTTTTGGGAGAAACCACCGAAAGCGGATTTCAAAAGGCCCGCGCGAAAACCGGCTGTATGATCGAATCTCCCGGATTTTTGCCTTACCTTTCTGCGAACGATAATTTGGAATATTATCGTTTGCAAAGAGGAATGAAAGACAAAAGCTGCGTTCAAAAAGCACTAAAATTTGTCGGTCTTTCGGGAACCGGAACTAAAAAATTCAAAAATTTCTCGCTTGGCATGAAACAGCGTCTTGGCCTTGCTCTTGCCGTTTTAGATGATCCGGAACTGCTCATTTTGGACGAACCAATCAATGGTCTTGACCCTATGGGAATTGCAGAATTTCGTGAAATGATTCTTTCGCTCAACCACGAAAAAGGCACAACCGTTTTGATTTCCAGTCATATTCTTGGTGAGCTTTCTCAGATTGCGACTACTTTTGGTTTTATGAATGACGGAAAACTGATTGAACACATCAGCGCCGCTGATTTGAAAGAGAAATGCAAAATGAATCTAAAGCTGACGGTAGACAATACGGAACGTGCTGCCAAAATTTTGGAACAAAATCTTTCATGCAATGAATTTCAGATTGAAAATGAGCGGGAAATTCATTTGGACGCTTTCCTTGATACCCCAGAGATTGTTGTAAAAGAACTGGTTGAAAACGATGTTATGGTCTCCGGTGTAGAGCGAACCGGACTTAATTTGGAGGAATACTTTATCAATCTTGTGGGAGGAATGCAGCATGTTTAATCTGATCAAAGCTGATCTTTATAAGTCATTTCATCGAGCCTATCTTTATGTAATCATCATCTGCCTCGCCGGTTTGGCCGTTCTTGTCAATGTGATTGTTGCTCAATCGGACTGTTCCGTTGAGAAGGCACTACAACTAATTTTGGAACTCCTTGTTTATCCTCTGTTTTTGATTTGTCTTTTTTCCGACATGACAACTGCAGAAGAAAATAAAGAGCATTCTCTAAAAAATACGATTGCTGCCGGAATCTCTCGGACTAAGGTCTATTTTGCAAAACAAATCAGTACCCTTGTCATTGGTCTTATCACCGGGATTATCACGATTGGAGTATATATGGCTAGCGATTTTCTGCTGATGCACTCTGACGGCAGCTTTTCTCAGACATTTTCTGATCTGATGCCCTATCTTGGAACTGCTTTTTTGTGCTATATTGCCGCCTGCTTTTTGTCAACTGCTTTGGCTTTCATTGTCAAGAAAAACGCACTGTTCAGCATTTCATATTTTGGAATTTTGGTCTTTCCAGTGCTGCTCTTCCGACTTTTGAACTATGCAAATCCGATTTTCTTAAAGTTCGAAGAACTGACCCTCTTTATGCAGACAAACAGCATTATAACGACTGCCCCAGAACAACTGATCAACATTGTATGGGTTGCTGCGATTCACTTAGTCGTATTCTGCTTCGGCGGGCTCTTAATTTTCCACCGACAGGAAGTCAACTGATTGCTGAAACTGCGTACTAAAATTAAAGAGATCCGTTGAATGCGCAGTATGCGCAACCCTTAAATAAGTTCTTCATTTAAATAATACAAGAAAAACGCCTGATCGTTCTGAAAACGGTCAGGTGTTTTTATGTCTCTCCGTTATTATCTTCGTTGTTGAAGAATTCACGAATCATTTCCTCAAGAGCCCGATTGGAGCGACTACGGTAACCGTCCGGAGGGAACATCAGAGCAAGATCCACAAAGTAGCGTTCTTTCCCCAAACTAAAATATTCTACATCTGCGCTTGGTACTGCACACGAGCCATAGGTGAAAGCCAATCCCAGCCCATGAGCTGCCATGGACTGTGCAAAGGCTGCTGTCAAATTTTCATTGATGACAGGAGGATTAATCCCATATTCTTTAAATTGTTGCTGAGCCACTGTTCCCAATACATTACTGCGTTTGGACAGCAAATATTCAAAATTGGCAGTATCTCTCAAATCAATCCACGGACGGCTGCGTTGGCCGTAATGGGCAAACTCCATAACGGGGTGCGCTCGATTGGCAACAAGACACACCTCATCCTGTAAAACAGTTGAATTTTTGCGGGGACACTGATTAGCCGGGAACGCAACTAGTGCCATATCAAGCTCGCCTGCTGCAACCTTTTTCTGCAGAACAATGCTGTCGTGTTCTGAGATAATCACATTTACGGTTGGATATTCTGCACGAAACCGCTGCAGCACCGGGGGAATCAGTGCCGCTCCACGGAAACTGCTTATCCCAAAAATGAGCTGACCTCCTTTCGGCAATTCCGCCTCCCGAAGCTCCTCTTTGACACGGCGGTACTGCTGGAGCATCTGCCGCGCATTGCGAATAAAGATTTCTCCCTCTATCGTAGGGCGCACGCCGGAACCTGTACGAACAAAAAGCTTCGTGTCCAACTCTGCCTCATAGCGAGCCAGAAATTGGCTCAAGCTTGACTGTGCAAGATACAGCTTTTGTGCCGCCTTACTGATGCCGCCTTCCTCTGCAATGGTTACAATATACTCCAATTCTTTCAATTCCATGCTCATTTTCCCCTTTTTTTAATTGTTGCACAAAAGCAAGTACTTTTATTTGTGAGGCCTTACATGCAATATCGGTTTTTCCGATTGGTACTATGTTGAAATCTTAATTGACAATCTTTTTCTCCAGTATATAATAAAATTATTAAGGTTTCAAGACTATTTTTATGTAAAAAGCCAATTGATATTTGATGCTTTTAAATGATATATCGTTTTTTCAAATATCAGTCTGATTGTGAGAAAGGAGAAAAATGTTGGAACTGTCAATGAAGGGCGTGATTGATATGCACGTCCATACGAATCCCGACCTGCGAGTGCGGGCCTATGATGACTTTGAATTATGTGATGCCGCTGTAAAAGTCGGTGCACGCGCCATCGTCATCAAAACACATCTTGGTGACACCTCCTGCCGTGCTGCGCTGGTGAATCACTACAACAAAATCGTTCATGGAGAAAATGATTTTACCATGTTCGGTGCTATCACTCTCAACCGCTGCGTCGGCGGCATCAACCCCGTTGCAGTGGAAAATTCTCTTAAGTTGGGTGCAAAGGTAGTGTGGCTGCCTACCCAATCCGCCCGGAATCACCTCTCCAAAATGGGCAAACCTACCGATGACTGTGTAGACACCGTTGTGAACGGCAAGGTCGTTCCCGAAATGCTGGATGTCTTTAAACTCATTAACGAGTATGATGCCGTACTGGGTACAGCCCATATCTCCCCCGAAGAGGCTTTTGTAGTTGTGGAGGCCGCGCGCAATGCCGGCGTCAAGAAAATTGTGATCACCCATCCAGAATGGTGGGTTGTCGGCATGAGCATTGAAGATCAGGTTCGGCTTGTCAAGGACTATGATGTAATCCTTGAGCGCTGCTATGCACAGAACATGGGTGGCGGCAAATATCGCAGCAACCTACCCGACAACCTTGAACTTATCAAAACCGTCGGGTACAAAAACGTAATGGCAGACACCGACGGCGGTCAGACCGAAAACCCTCACTGGGAAATTGCAATGCACGAATATATGCAGTATCTCTATGACCACGGTATTCCAGAAGAACAAGTCCGTTATATGACTCATGATACTCCCTGCAATCTGCTGGGGATAGAAAAATAATCTGGAGGAATCAAAAATGCTGAGCTTAGTAATCGTCTTAGCCATTGCTTTAGCTGTATACCTTGGCTATAAGACCAACATCAACACCGGCTTCTTCTGCTTTGTCTTTGCATACCTCATCGGCTGCTTTTGGATAGGTCTCAAGCCCAAGGATCTAATTGCCTACTGGCCTACCAGCACGATGTTTGTTATTTTGGCAGTTTCTCTCTTCTATAATGTGGCTGCTGCCAACGGCACTCTCGAAAAGATCTCCCGCAGCTTACTTTACGCATGCCGTAAGTTTCCAGGCATTCTACCCTATGCACTGTTCGCTGTCGCAGTTATTCTTTCCGTTATGGGCGCTGCCTACTTTACCGTTCTTGCCTTCCTCGCTCCTATCACTCTTATGATCTGTGAAGAAGCAAACATGGACAAGCTTACCGGTGCTGTCGCAATCAACTGCGGCGCTCTCGCCGGCGGCGATTTTCCGACCGCTGCCCTCGGTGTTATATTCCGCGGCTTGATGGGTACTGCTTATCAAGGCGCCCCTGATCTTACCCCCATTGATGACTTTACCGCTACTCTGACCATGTTTGGTCTCGCAATCATCTCCAGCCTTATCATCATCACCGTTTTTCGTTTTGCCTTTAAGTCCAACCGCAACATCGGCAAAGGCATTACCTTCGAAAAACCTGAAGCCTACAATAAGGTTCAGCGAAAAACCCTGACCCTCATTCTTATCATGATGGCAGTCGTCCTGATCTTCCCCATTCTCAAGCTTCTCGCCCCCGGCGTCAAGATTTTCTCTGTCATCGCAGGCAAGATAGATGTCGGCCTTGTTGCAATTGTCTTTGCGGTCATCGCTCTTCTGATGAAACTTGCTCCTCAGAAGGAAATCATTGCAAAGATTCCCTGGAATACGATTCTTATGATTGCCGGTGCCGGTATGCTGATCGCCGTCGCAGTTAAGGCAGGTACCATTACCATGCTCTCCAACTGGATCGGCAGCAACGTTCCTACGTGGCTCATTCCTATGGCATTGGCCATCGTCGCGGCAATTATGAGTTTCTTCAGTTCCACGACTGGTGTTGTCTGCCCAGCTTTGTTCCCGCTCATCCCCGCTCTTGCAGCCGCTACCGGTTTGAACCCCGCAGCTCTCTTTACCTGCACTGTTCTCGGTGCGCAGAGCTCTGCTATTAGCCCCTTCTCCTCCGGCGGCAGCCTGATTCTTGGCTCCTGCGGCAACGAAGAAGAACGCAACGCTCTCTTCAACCGTCTGCTGTTCGTAGCTGTTCCCGTCAGCGTTGGCATCAGTGCAGTCTATAACCTGATTGTTTCTATGGTCATGTGATCCTTTGTTTTCTGTCCGAATTTGTTTTCACGCAGAAAATAAAAACTATTTTACAGGAGTAAAAAAGCAATGGTTAAATTATATAAATCCAGTATTTACCTCGTAAATGGCGAAACCATTATTACCGACAGCGCGGCACTTCCCAGCCTTGTCGGCAAGACCGTCTCTAAGGAAGAAGCTGCCAAAGGCACCATGGCCTATGGCATACTCAAAGCTCACAATACCACTGATCATATGGATAATCTTCAGCTGAAGTTCGATTCCATGACATCACACGACATCACCTATGTCGGGATTATTCAGACTGCTCGTGCCTCCGGCATGACTGAGTTTCCATTGCCCTATGTTCTGACAAACTGCCACAACTCTCTCTGCGCTGTCGGCGGCACGATCAACGAGGACGACCACAAGTTTGCCCTTTCTGCTGCCCATAAGTACGGCGGTATCTATGTTCCAACCAACATGGCAAACATCCACTCCTACAACCGCGAAACCATGGCAGGCTGCGGACGTATGATTCTCGGCTCCGACTCTCATACCCGTTATGGCGCCCTTGGCACTCTGGCTATCGGCGAGGGCGGCGGCGAGCTTGCAAAACAGCTTGTCGGAAAAACCTATGACTTTGCCCGTCCTGGTGTCGTCGCGATCTATCTGACCGGTGCCCCCAAACCCGGTGTCGGTCCCCATGATGTCGCGCTCTCGATCTGCGGCGCTGTTTACAAAAACGGATATGTAAAGAACAAGGTCATGGAATTTGTAGGCCCTGGTATTAAAAATCTTCCAATCGAGTACCGCAACGCTATTGACGTTATGACCACCGAGACCACCTGCTGGTCCTCCATCTGGGTCACTGACGAAAAGACGAAGAAATACTTTACTATTCATGGCCGTCCTGAAGCTTATAAAGAAATTAAACCCGCTGACGTTGCCTATTATGACGGCTGTGTTTATATTGATCTTTCCACAGTGGAATGCACAATTGCAATGCCTATGCACCCTTCCAACACCTACACCATTCATGAACTGCAGGAAAATGCCGCTGACATTCTGCATCTTGTCCAGGAAAATGCCAACAAGCAGATAAAGGGGGCAAAAATGGACATCGTCAGCAAATTCCATGACGGTGCTATATGGGTAGAGCAGGGCGAGATTGCAGGCTGTGCAGGCGGTACCTTTGATAATATCTGCGCTGCCGCCGACATTCTCAGAGGCAAAAGCTGCGGAAACGGTGCTTTCACACTAAGTATCTACCCCGGCTCCATGCCTGCTTTGGCTGAACTTATAAAGAATGGCAGAGCTGCCGATCTTGTCTCTGCCGGCGCCATCATGCGCGAATGTTTCTGCGGCCCCTGTTTCGGTGCAGGTGACACCCCTGCAAATGGTGAATTCTCTATCCGCCACACCACACGAAACTTTCCAAACCGCGAAGGCTCCAAGCCTGGCGAAGGTCAGATGGCGGCTGTTGCTCTTATGGACGCACGCTCTATTGCAGCCACTGCGGCAAACGGCGGCAAGCTGACCGCCGCAACCGATATCGAGGTTGAGTATACCAATCCTGAGTACAAATTTGATGGCAGTATCTATGAAAAGAGGGTTTACAACGGCTGGACAAAGCCCGAACCCAAGACTGAATTAAAATTCGGCCCCAACATTAAGGATTGGCCTCCACAGCCTTCTCTGACTGACGATTTGCTTGTAAAAGTCTGTTCTTACATCACTGACCCTGTTACCACTACTGACGAGTTGATTCCCTCAGGCGAAACTTCTTCCTACCGCTCCAATCCTGAGCGTCTTTCCGAATTTGCATTATCTCGCCGCGATCCTCAGTATGTCTCCCGCAGTAAGATAATGCGTCAGCAGGAACGTGACCGTGAATCAGGCAAAGGTCTTTCAGATGAGGTAAAAGCAGTTTACGCTGCTCTAACTGCAGCCGGTATCAAAAACGACCCGGAGAACACCGATATTGGCTCCACAATCTTTGCCAATATGCCCGGCGATGGCTCTGCACGTGAACAAGCTGCCTCCTGTCAGAGAGTGATGGGTGCATTTGCTAACTTTGCTAAAGCCTACGCCACCAAGCGTTATCGCTCCAACTGCATCAACTGGGGTATGACTCCCTTCCTCGTAAAGAATCCTGAGGTATTCGAGCTGGGTGATTATCTCTTTGTTCCCGGTGTACGGCAGGCTGTTCTTGAAAACAAGTCCAGTTTTCCGGCATATGCTGTCAAAACTGACGGCACCGTTACCAAATTTTCCATCTCCACAGGTGCTTTGACTAAAGCCGAACGTCAAATTATTGTCGCCGGCTGCCTGATCAACTACTACCGCAACCACTAATTTAGCCTTCTTCTTACCTTTTTTGTACAAAGAAAGTCCACAACTGTAATACAGCTGTGGACTTTCTTAGCATTAAATAAAAAAACTCCGGACAAGATACCATTTTTAAAGTTTCCGCATAAGATAGATGGAAACTTTTTAACTAAAACGACCAAAATTCCGGAGGCCTTTTTATGAATGACTTTTCCCAGTACCGAGGACTTTCCTCCGAGGAAGCTGAAAAGCGACTTAAAATTTATGGTAAGAATGAACTTTCCATTTCGCAAAAAAATTGTCCTTTGCGAAAATTTTTAAGAGTTTTAAAAGAACCGATGTTTCTTTTGCTGCTGATAACAGCAGCGCTGTATTTTTTCCTCGGAAAGCCACAGGACGGCGGAACTATGTTGATCTTTGTAGGCGGCATGATCACGATCGATAGTATCCAAGAATGGAAAACCGATCGGACGCTTTCTGCTTTGCGTGAACTTTCAGCGCCTCAAATTCCGGTCATTCGGGACGAAAAGGAGCAAAAAATTTCAAGCTGTGATTTGGTTCCCGGCGACCGAATGCTGCTTTTCGAAGGAGATAAAATTCCTGCGGATGGACGAATCCTAGAATGTTCCGATTTTATGACAGATGAATCAACGCTTACCGGAGAAACAGAAGCAATTTCAAAAGTTCCTTTTTCGGAAAATAATTTTTCCGAATTTTATTTTCGCCGGGACAGCTGCTACGCAGGAACTCTGGTAACGCGCGGAAGCGCTGCCGTTTTCGTAGAACGCACAGGGCGTTTTACGGAATACGGAAAAATCGGTACTGCCATTTCTCAGGCACCGGAAAAGCCAACGCCGCTTCAATCTCAAACTGCCAAACTAATCAAAAGCTGTGCAATTCTTACCATGGGCCTTTTTGTTCTGGTCACTCTTTTAACCTTTTGGAATCTTTCCGCTTTTTCTTTACGTGAGCGTCTAACAGAAAGTCTGCTCTCCGGCATCACGCTCTCGATGGCAATGATTCCGGAAGAATTCCCAGTAGTGCTAACGGTATTTCTTTCAATGGGCGCATGGCGGCTTGCCAAAAAGCATGCGCTGGTACGAAAACTTTCCAGCGTAGAAACGCTGGGTGCCGTTTCGGTTTTATGCGTAGATAAAACCGGAACCCTCACAAAAAATGAAATGAAGGTAACAACACTTTGGCCAGTTAACATCAATCAGTCTTATCTTGCCGAAATCATGGGGCTAGGATGTGAAACACCACCTTATGATCCGATGGAAAAAGCGATGCTGCGTTTCTGCAGAGAACAAAATATTTTAGTTGATTCTTCTTCCCGCGGAGAATTTCTTGCAGAATACTCTCTTACTGACGATCTCAAAATCATGGGACACGTCTGGAAGCGAAACGGTCACATTGAAATTGCATTAAAAGGCAGTCCGGAACAGATTTTAAAGCTCTGCCAACCTCCTCAGGCGACTCTTGAAGCCGCCCGCAAAAAATACGAAGCTCTTTCAAAATCCGGTCTGCGGGTAATTGCAGCTGCCATTCAAATTCTGGAGAAATCGGAACCGGTCCCAAAAACGATTTCAGAATGCCGCCCCCAATTTGCTGGATTGATTGGGCTTTGTGATCCCCCGCGGGAATCCATCAAGCAGGATATTGAAAACTGCCGTAGCGCAGGAATCCGTGTTTTAATGATTACCGGAGACAGCCCTTTGACCGCCTGTGCAATCGCGAAAAAAGTTGGGATTCAAAGTACGGATAACGCTATCACCGGAGCCATGTTGGATCAAATGAACGAAGCGCAACTTTTAGAAGTTGTCAAAACAAGTTCTGTCTTTGCCCGCACGATTCCTTCCCACAAAATGCGAATTATAGAGGCACTTCGAAAAAATGGGGAAGTCGTTGCAATGACCGGGGATGGAGTAAATGATGCACCGGCTCTAAAATATGCGGATATTGGTATTTCCATGGGGAAAAAGGGAAATCAAGTCTCCCGGGAAGCTGCCGATCTAATTTTAATGGATGACCGCTTTTCTACTATCGTTGAAACGATTCACGACGGCCGCAGAATCTATGAAAACATTCGCAAAGCAGTAAGCTATATCTTTACCATTCACATTCCCATTGCGCTTTCGGCAATCTTCATGCCGATTCTAAGGATCCTGCCTGACTCTCTCTTTTTGCTGCCCGTCCACATCATGCTCTTAGAGCTTCTGATCGATCCAACCTGTTCTTTAGTCTTAGAGCGCTTGCCGGCACAGCCGGATCTTATGGAACAGTCCCCCAGAAAAAAAGGGGGCTCCCTTCTTTCTCATCATCTTCTTGGAAAAAGTTTATTACAGGGATTCGTCTTGTTCCTAGTATCGTTCGGTTCTTATGTTTTTTATTTGAATTATTTACACAGAACCGCTGCCTTTGCCCGCTCCATTGGACTCTGCATTTTAATGACTGCCAATTTCTTTTTGGTACTGCTCTCCGCTTCTGATCGAGGCTCGACTTTCAGAGGAATGCAATCGTTTCTGCGAGATCGAGTCTTACAGTTTTCCGCTCTCGGAACATTTTTCCTGATTTTTCTAATGCTTAATTCTCCATTATGCGCTTTTTTAAAGCTTTCCCCTCTACCGATTTCTCAATTTTTTATATGTGTTTTTTGGGCGGCAATCTCTGTTTTTTGGTATGAACCTATGAAACATTTTTCTCGTTAATGATTCAAAAACATTTAGGATAATTCTTTCAGCGCTTTCTGATAGGCTTTCTCCGTAACAGGATCGAAGCAGACCATATAAACCGTTTCAATGCCACAATCAGACTTTAAAAATTCTAAGATCTCAGAAGCCGCAATTTTTGCCGCCTCTGGAAGTGGAAAGCGATAAATTCCAGTACTAATTGATGGAAAAGCGACGGTGTGACAATGTGCTTTCTGCGCTAGGCACAGGCAATTTCGATAGCAGTTTCTCAAAAGCTGTGCCTCTCCCCTCTTTCCGCCGTAGAAAACAGGTCCCGGTGTATGGATCACATACTTTGCCGGCAACCGATATCCGCCGGTAATTTTTGCTTCGCCGGTAGAGCAGCCGCCCAGTGTCCGGCATTCTTCCAGAAGTTTTGGTCCTGCCGCACGATGAATCGCGCCGTCTACTCCGCCGCCTCCCAAAAGAGTTGTATTCGCAGCATTAATGATTGCGTCTACCTGCATTTTCGTAATGTCTCCTAAAACGATCTGCAACTTTGACATGGAAACTCCTCCTTTTTAAGCTTCTTTCGCTTGTACCATACAAAAAAGAGCCGATCCCTTTTGCTGCCTGCAAAAGCGATTGGCTCTTTAACAATGAAAATTTCAACTGACCATTATACAATCAATTCTTCCATGACTGCATTTCGGCTGCCATTTAAGCTTCTGCTTTCCAAAGTCCATGCAGATTGCAATAAGCATAAGCTACGGTCGGCTGATCGTCTGATGTCAATGCAAACACTGCTTTTGGCTCTTCTCCGGGGTGCAATGCCTTGTGCTGATAACCATTCTTTGTTTCCAGACAGATCCACTGGATCGAATGCTCTTGGGTCATCGGGTGCGGAGTACTGCCGACTTTGACCGTAACAGTACTGCCTGAAACTTCAATGACCGGAACATGCTTCTCAACAGCCGCATCTGTCGTATTCGGAACAAGTTCCTGCATCTTCTCTCCGCAGCACACAACTGGTACTCCGCTGTCATGTACTTTGACAACAATATTCCCGCAGTGACGACAAATATAGAACTTCAGTTTGGACATAAAAAACACTCCTTTTTCTTTAATTTTTTGGATTCAACCATCTGTGCTGATTCTCTTTTATCATCCAACAAATGACTAAATTCTTGCTTTGAGTATATCATATTTTTCCAGTAATCTGTTAATGATCTGTTAAAAATTTTCGTTTTGGTCTAAAATAATGTCTAAGTCTTCTAAATAGAGCATCCCCCGAATTAAATCCTGATTTTTTATCTTTTAAATATCGATATCTGTAGGCTATCATAAATAAAGCAGAGCAATCAAAATACCAAATAGCATTAAGATCGCTCTGTTTTCTACCGCTGCATTTTCGTCTATATTACGATTTTGATGGATTGTTCTACAAATTTATTTATTATTAAGCCATTCTCTTATATCAAGATTTGTTTCTGTGCAGATCAAACAAATCAACCGATTGGATACAATGTCATTGCAATTAATACACCAACGACGCCACGAACAACACCAGGAATCAACCCAGCTTTCAAAATGGTTTTCTGGCTGTATCCGCCAGCGGCCATAGCCATTGGCACAACGGCAGTTGCCATCGGCGTAATCAGTGAGGACATGGATGCCAGTGCACACAAGATGATGGGTCCGCGCGGGTCACAGCCCATCGAAACGCAGGTCATAATAGCCAATGGAACTAGCACTGTCGTAACAGCACGATTATACAGCACTGAGGTCATTAAGAAGGCAACAATGTAGAATGCCGCTCCAATGAGATAACCATTGGTTGTATGACCGAGCATAGAGGCAAACAATTTTCCTAACATTTGCGCAGCACCGGTATCACTCAGTGCATTGCCCATAACAACTACGCCCACATACAATAGGATAATTTCCATATTCATGTTATTGATTGCTTCACGCTCGGTCAAAACGCCACCAGCCACGATCACGATAGCACCGATCATGGTAGCTTCCCAAGAAGGAACACCCAGCATCAAAGCGATGATAACTGCTGCAAACACACCATAACCCAAAACTTCACGCACAGGGCTGAGTGGCTCCTGATGCTTCAGTTCGTGACCCTGCACCATGCTGGTAGCCATTTCCGGCTGTTCCGGCAAAAATTTTGGAACTACAAAAATTGCTAACAAAATGGTGATAAGTCCAACTGGGAATATAACGGATGTTTCTGTCCAAAGGTTAAACTAGGTGGCAGTCCAACCATAGGATTGCATGTAACCGTTATCAGTAGTGTACCACGCGGCATAAGGGCCGATAGGCTCGATAATAAATGCACAGGACACTGATGCTATGGCAATTGGGTACATCATTTTAGACGGACTAATGTGCATCTCGTCGCACATACCCTGAACCAATGGATAGACCAAAGCAAAAAGTGCCACAATACTGGGAATAAATTGTCCCAGAACGCAAGTCATCAGGACATAAGTAGCAAGGACTTTGGTAAAGGAACCTTTGGTCACCTTATAAAGCAGTTTAGATAGATGAGTGATCATCTGAGTGCGGCTTAAACCCGCAGCAACGATAAACATGCAGACCATTGTAATAACCGTTGTGCTGCCAAAAGACGGCAACGCTGTTTTGACGTCAGTACATCCGGTGATAACTAAAAGCACCATAACAAGTATTGCGGTAACTGACATTGGTATTTTCTTAATGAAAAACGAGACAATCATAAATGCAAAAATTAATAAGCATATTGTCATCTGGGACATTTCTTCTTCCTCCTTATTAAACCAATTAAATATTGTTGAACTTCTCTGCACAGAAAAGGCAACTTGACTATCTTTGACTATTTTGAATCTGTTTTTTATATATCTTGAGGAATCTTTGGCTTTATCTCTTTGGGAATGGGGGCACAATATGCCTGAGATTTTGTTCGTTTTAGCTTTTCCTGCTTAGCGCGTTCAACAATAGCAGGATTTTTTAATACATCGATCGCTGCACCTGCAAGCACCTTACCGGCATAGAGCATCCCTTTATGCGCCATTCCGCTTTTTCCTACCGCAACTTCTTGCCAGGAATGCATTGCAGTTCCTGCGGGCATCGTGGCGATATTGAGCTGAGCCACCGGACATACCCAACTAACATCCCCCACATCTGAGGAGGCAAAGCCTTGACGTTCCATCGGGAAGGGCATCACCACATTATGTATGTCGCTGCCAGAGTTTTGGGAAAGCTTTTCCTGCTCTTCCGGGTCAGTGACATCCAGAAGGAGCTCATCAAAATAGGAAGCACTCCCTTTTTGAGTTGCGCGCATAGCCTTTGCCAACGCAAAATCTTCTTTTGAAAATTTCGGTGCGGGAATTTGCTCTAAATTCTTTTGTAAAACTTGGAGCAGGTTGGTATTGAGCACGGTATTGGAACAGGCCTTTACAAATTCAATTTCCACTCGGGTATCCGTCATCATTGCCGCACCATTTGCAATACGGTTGACTCTTTCGTACAGGTCTTTGGCTTGTCCAAGCTGTGGTGCGCGCATCAGATACAGCCCTTCCGCGTAAGGTTGAACGACTCCCGGAAGTGTGCCGCCGGTATTGGTAATGGCATAATGAACTCGGTTGTCCATGGGAATGTGTTCGCGCAGATACTGTACGCCGGTATTCATCAGTTCCAGAGCATCCAATGCACTGCGGCCAAGTTCTGGTGACATAGCCGCGTGAGAAGAGATGCCATAAAAGTGGTAGCATGCCTGATAGTTTGCCATTGTGCTTTCGCGTGCCACGCTATTCACTTCTCCAGGGTGCCAGCTGAAAGCAATATCCAATTCATCAAAAACACCGTCACGCGCCATAAACCCTTTTCCGGCACCGCCTTCTTCGGCCGGGCACCACCAACTTCAATAGCCTTTTTTCTGGACATTGGGCAGCCTGGCTTAAACCAGGCAACGCATCGAACTCTCCCAAAAATCCAATGATAGGCGCCCCCGAACCAAATGTTCCGGAAAAAGCAGTAGGGATTCCGGCCAATGGGCGCTCGACTGTAAACCCTTCCTGCTGCAATGTCTCACAGAACAATTTGGCGGCCTTTGTCTCATGGTATCCGATTTCCGGGTGATCCCATAAAAAGTCGCTCATTCCAGTGAGCATTTTGCTCTTTTCATCAATAAAAGTAATTGCTTGTTCTTTTTTAATTGACATAATATTTGTGATCCTTTCCGTCTATGCTGTAATTGCTGCTTTTGAAAGTCGTTACCCATGGACTCTAAAATAAAGTGAAAGATGTTGAATTTAAATTTATTAAATGAAATTTTCACTATATTTTCAGACAACTTTCGGAAATTTCAATTAAAATATACCATTAAGGCGTTTCATGGTCAAGCATAATTTATCCCTAAAATCAATCTTTTTCCTTTTATACAAAGGATAAATTCAAGACTTGGTCATTATTATAATAAAGGAATCATTTTAAGACATTTTGTATCCTATTTCCCTCTTTAAAAATTTTTAGACGTATTTTTGGACATTTGTCTTGCTTTTATTATTTTTGTAGTATATAACTATAATGAATAATAGTTGTATAGTGAGAGGACGTTTTCATGTATTCTATTGGTGTGTTCACTACGGAGCAGTCTCTGCGATATATCATGCGCATTGATAAAGAAATGCGCACATACAGCAACATTACTTATTTGCCTTATTCCTCTCTGGAGCATTTGGAATTTTTATACGAGAAAAATGCTAACCAGTTTGATGGGCTTTTATTCAGCGGCTCCTATCCTTACAAAATCATTGTTAAAAAGTATAATAATCTTCTAAAACCTTTTACCTATTTCAATATCACTGACCGCGATTATTACAAATTGATTGCACGATTGGCTGTTCAAAAGCCACAGCTGGATTTTTCGCGGGTTTATTTTGACCGACCAGAAATACCCGTGGATTTTGCTTCTATTTTTAACAAACCGGATATGCCTCTCCTCGGTACGGCACCTATTGATTGGGAAACGATCGATGCTGTTGAGTGGTACAAGCCCCTACGTGAATATTATCGTCAGGTTTGGGACAGTGGTAAAGCTGATTTGCTAGTAACACGATTCGGCAGTATGGAAGAGTATTTCAATCAAAATCAGATTCGGCATGAATTTTTATACCCTTCAGCCGAATCTATGATAGAAACTTTCCGCGGCCTAATCATGCAGCTCAGTGCTGTTGCTATGCACGACTCTGCAGCCTGTATTGGACTGGTTGGCACAGCACACGCTATGACAGAGGCACAACGCACTGCGTTATCCGCGCAGTTACAGACTTGCAACAAGCAGTTCGGCATGCCTTTTCTTATTTATGAGCATGGAAACCATTATGAATTGACCACAAATATTGCAGTCCTCAAAGAAATGTCTCAACAATACACCACCTGTCCTGTTATGACATTTTTGCAAAACAATCTGGACTTTCTAGTCTGCGTAGGCTGGGGCTGTTCCAATAACGTGATCGATGCACACCGTAACGCACAGCGAGCAATAAAAGAAGCTTTTCTGCGCAAAGGTTCTGCTGCTTTTATTGTCACCGCGGATAATGTAATCATTGGGCCGCTTTCCAGCGTTCGAAGAATCAGTTATACAGATTCTCCGAATCAGCATCTTTCAAATCTAAGCAAAAGCCTTTCTGTTTCCCCACTCTATCTGAGCAAAATCATTTCCGTTCTCAATCAGAAGGGCAGCGACACTTTGTCTGCAGAAGAGTTAGCATTTTTTCTGAACGTTACTACCCGCAGCGCATCGCGTATTCTTTCAAAACTGGAAGCCGGAGGCGCCGCAACCGTTCAATATAATCGTCAGCTTAACTTGCGAGGGCGGCCTGCTAAGATTTATAAAATCCTTTTTCAAAAATTGACATAACAAATTACGCTAACAAAAAAGGCGCTGCGGGAAAAACCCGCAGCGCCTTTGCTGTTATGCGTTGAATTATACGCTATAAAAAGACACCTGTCAATTTTTTTTTGCAAAAATTCAAAAGCACGAATAAAAACATGATCCCACGTCGTGCTTTTATTGTAGTATGAGTCCCTAACTAACTAGGAAATCATTCCAATAAATTTGCTTTTTTATTTTCCATATTTTATGATTTTTAATGAAAAATAAGTGGAAATACGCATTATCAATTGTTCATAATACACAAGGAAAAACTAGTTCAATACCGAACCCACTGCCCTCCAAAAATTTATTTTCCAAGTTCACTTCAGCAGAAAGCGCTTCGGCATATTTTTTCACTAAATACAGACCCATGCCTGTTGCTTTTTGACGATCAGGGTGATTTCCGGTGAAACCTTTCTCAAAAATGAACGGTGCATCTTCCAGCGGAACTCCCGCTCCGTTGTCTCTCACGCAAAGATGAATTTTATGATTATCATTATCTTGCCAGGTGGACACAAAAACTTGTCCATCTTTTTTTGCTGCATATTTGACGGCGTTGCTGAGCAGCTGTGAAATCATAAAAGCAAGAACTTTTCTGTCTGAAACGACTGTTGCGGGATTCCATTTCGTCACAAGATCTATCTGTTTTTCTTCTATGAGAGACGCAAATTCTTTGATTACTTCTTCGGCACACTCATCCAGCCTGAACCGCGTAAAATTGTAATCTGCATGAGCCGTCTGTAAACGGGCATAGTAGAGGATCTTTTCAACATCTTCGCTGATCTGCCGCCTTGAATGCTCCATTCTGCTGTAAACATAAGGGCTCATCTCGTCTTTATGGTTTTCCAACACCAAAGTCATCAGCGACATCGGAGTTTTGATTTCGTGCGTCCACGCTTCTATATATTCCTGATAATTCTGCAAATTAAGCTGTTTTTCGTTAAGATCAGCGTTCTGCTTTTTCAGCCTTGCATATACCGTTTCAATCACATGCACCCATGAATCATCAAGCGCAACGATAAGAGCCTGTTTTGTAGCTTCATTCGGATCATTAAGAAAGCTATCAACCGCATTGATCTTTCTTTTTCGAGTTCGGCACTGCAAAAAATAGCCGACCCCAATTATGATCGCTGTAAAAAGCAAAATAAACAAACATATGCTTTTCATTGCATCCGGGCGAAGCAGCCATGTCAATAGGATAAAGGTCAAGTCCGTTAACAGCAGCAGGATAAGCCAGTGCCCAATTCTTTTTAGAAACATTTTCATAAATCTGAGACCTCCAGCTGATAGCCCTTCCCCCGAATCGTCATGACAATATTTTTAAGTCCCATTTTGCTAAGATCCTTACGAAGCCGCGTCATATTGACTTGCAGGATATTTTCGTCCACAAATTCATCTGTCCCCCATACAAAGGAGCATAATTCCGCACGAGAAACAGGCTTAGGATGTTTTTCCATCAGAAGGCGAAGAATATTGCCCTCCCTCTCCGGCAATATCGTGTGTTTGTCTTTCAAAATCAATTTATAGGTATCGGTATCGAGCGATAATTTTCCACACTGAATGACGCTCTTCACTTTGCCATAGGTCTGCAAAAGTCTTCCCGCACGGGCAAGCAGCCGATCCGGGTGGCATGGTTTTATCAAAAAATCGTCGGCTCCAAGCCCAAGCGCTGTCAGTTCATCATTCAGCGTATCACGGGCAGTTAGGATCAGTATCGGAAAAGAGGCCCTTGCTTTTAGCCATTTGCAGAGTTCGAATCCTGATTTACCAGGCAAATTAATATCCAGCACAACAAGATCAGGATGAAGATCCAGAATCTCCTTTTGAGGAGCAGCAAAAGAAGAGATACCCGATGCCGAGTATCCCTTCTTTTGAAAGGTCATCACGATTTCTTCGCACAAATATTCATCGTCTTCCACTATGACAATTTTTATCAAGCGGTTTTACCCCCGATCTGTGATTTCAAGCATTCTGATTTCCCGGCAGGCCGTCCGTTTTACAATGGATATATAAATGACCTCCGTCATAATAAAGACAATGAGCGCAATCGCCGCAAGCGCAGCAACGGTAGCTATTGAAGTGCCGGTCGGCAGTCGTGTAAGATTTGTAAACATGACAAAGATCGCAACAATACTGTTGCAGACCGCAACACTGAGCACGAGTATAAAAAACATCTGAATCTGTTTTTTTGCAGAACGGCATAAATCTTCTGTATCTGCACCAAGGATCAGCAGAGTAATATATCTGTGCTTATTCTTCCGCTGCTGAATCAGATATTTTAAGCCGACCAAAGTATTGGAAATCAGCAAAAACAAAATGCCAAGATAAATTGTCAGATAGCTTGCAGCCACAGTATAAAACAGATTTCTCCCGATGCCTCCAAGATAGCTGTCATATTGAAGACCCGTTCCCACAAGGCAGCTGTCCATTTTTTGAATTGCCTGCATCAGTCCCAACTCATCAGTCAGGCTCTTCTTTAGGTGCATATTTTGGCAAAATGGTTGTGTATCTTCGGCAAGTTTCTGATACAGCTCATCGGGAACAATCAATGCGGTATAAAGCGTAATGGAACGGTTGGCGACAATATTGTCGTGATATAGTTGAGGCAAAAGGGTATATTCTTCTCCGTCTATCCCTATAGTCACTTGGCTTTTCAGCGCTTCATTAAGCAGATCATAGAGGCTGCCTTCTCCGCTGCCCATCGTAGAATAAAGCGCCGCTTTGTTTTCGCTGAGATCAATCGGCTCTTTTCCCATGGCAGACATCATATGATTATAAGATGTTTCTGACAAAACATATTCCAGATGAAAGTTCTGCACAAGATTGTCAGCTTTCGGAATCTTTTTTAACGCATCGATCATACAGTTTGTTTCAAATTTAGTCTTCGTCATGGACAGATAAACGGGATAGGAAGTTTCTATCATTTCGTTGATTTCTGGATTTTCTAAAACGGCAGAAATATCCGATTCTGTTCCCATAATCGAAAAGTCAGTGCTTCTCGACTCTGTTGTTCTGCCAATCCCCATGGCGATTCCATAAGAGATACAGGAAAGTGCGATCAACAGGAGTAACGATGATACCGCCAGCGACTTATGCTCAAACAGTACATTTTCCTGAACCTGACGCCCTGTAAAAGTTGCAAGTCCTGTTGCATTTTTGCTTTTGTGTGTGATTCGCTTTCCTATAAAACCGCCAAGTCCACGGTACAGAAAAAAAGTTCCTAAAATGCCGCACATAAAAAGTACAAGAACAGAAATCATCAAAGCAGATAAATTCATGCTGCTCAATTGGAAAATCGCGAAATAATAGGCAATCAGCAATAACAATATTCCGAGAATAAAAAAAGTGCTGCTTTTTCTTTTCGACGTTGGTGCTTGCTTTTGGGAAGCATCCGAACTT
>DIQY01000064.1:0-136 GCA_002424295.1 Ruminococcaceae bacterium UBA5450
CTTTTTCCATTTTATGATTGATTTGAATCAGGGTCCCTGTGCGATTAAACGTCTGCGTGGCTGTAGCTGCGGAAACGAATATGTGGCTGTTACCCCAGAGGGTGATATTTTCCCCTGCCATCAATTTGTAGGAGAT
>DIQY01000064.1:419-7035 GCA_002424295.1 Ruminococcaceae bacterium UBA5450
AAATTTTATTGCAGCGGTGGATGCAATGCAAATAATAATCAATATGAGCATGATATTTTGAAAGCACATAAAATTTCTTGTGACCTTGAGAAAAAACGTTTGGAATGTGCAATCATGATTCAGGCAGCAATGGCAGATTTTCATTCAGAATTATAAAGTCTTCTTTTTCAACAAGATATAGTATTAAAAATACACGTGCTGTGCCAGATACGCAGCACGTGTATTTTTATGCACTTTTATACATTTTAGAATTTCATAATCAAGATTACATAATTCTAAAATAGATTACATAATTATTGTTACATAAATTAATGAGGGATGCATAAAAATTAAGGAAATGTATGAAAAGGTGTTGAAAAACGCTTTAAAATGGTATATAGTAAGTAAATACAAGGGATTGAAACTCTCATCAAGTACCGTTTTGGTAAAAAATCCCCACTAGTTTTTAGATAACATATTTCGGAACAATGATTCATATATCTTTTCTGGACAAACAAAGCAGAAAGGATGTATGTGCATGAAAGCCGTTATTTCTTATAATAAAAATCGGATTAATCTCAGCGCGATTTCGGAGGCACTTCATAAGTATCATCGTTTGGCTCTTTGGGCCGTTATTTTACTTGCGGGAGTCATCTGTGGAGCGTTGTTATCAGTCAAATTAGATGTTTCTCATCTGCAAAAAGTAGAACAGCTTTTTGCTAGCAATTATTCTTCTTTGACAACAGAAACCGCTGGGCAAAAATTTGCGTCGTCTATCTCTGCTTCATTTTTATTTGTGTTTGCCTGCTTTTTATGCGGGCTTTCCGTTTGGGGAGCTTTTTTTATTCCAATGATTCCCTTTTTTAGAGGGATTGGAATCGGAATTACAGGCGGATATTTGTATTTGATGCGCGGAATGCAGGGATTTTTATTTTATGGTTTGATTTTGTTGCCAGGTGCTTTTTTCAGTTGTTTGTCCGTCCTTTTTGCTTCTAATTTTTCTTGGAGCTTTTCTAAAAGGATTTCTTCTGCCGGACTATTTGGCAAAGAAGCACCACCGGAACTTTTAACATACTTTCAGCAATTTGGAATTGTGTTGTTACTATCGATTGTCGGCGCTGCACTTGATACGGTATTATCCGTTGGATTTTCTGGGAAATTTATTTTTGCATGATTAAATTTGACTTTATGATTTTTAGAGAGAGGAGAGTGAGAAGGATGAAGGATTACTGTGCGGAATTTAAAAATTACTTGATGAAAGTAAAAAAAGTTTCTAATAATACTTTGGATTCTTATCTACGAGATTTACAAAATTATTTGGAGTTTTTAAAAAAGCAAAAAACACTTCCCGTTGATGCTGATTCCGCTACAGTAGATCAGTATGTAAAATACTTAAAAGATGCGAAAAAATCGAATGCTACCATTACTCGTCATATTGCTTCTGCTCGCTGTTTTTACCAATTTCTGATGATCAATGGAAGTGTGAGTGAAAATCCGGCGAAAGGGATTAAACTAGAGAAACCGGAAAAAAAGCTTCCTCAGATTTTAAGCGGTGAGGAAATTGAATTGCTTTTGTCGCAGCCGAATGCAAAAGAACTAAAGGGCTGCCGCGATAAAGCAATGTTGGAGCTGCTTTATGCTACGGGAATCCGTGCCTCAGAATTGGTAGATTTGAATGTGGAAGATATTAATTTGCATACAGGCGTTCTCTGCTGCCATAGCGGGAAAAGTGAGCGTGTCATTCCTGTTTATGCACAAGCAGTTACAGCCATTTCGGATTATATTTTTCGTGTTCGTAGAATAATTATTTCGCCAGATGGCGGACAGGCACTTTTTACGAATCTAAATGGACATCGTTTAACACGCCAGGGATTTTGGAAAATCGTAAAAGGGTATGCAGAAACTGCCGGAATTACAAAGGAGATTACACCGTATACGCTCCGTCATTCTTTCGCACTTCATTTACTCGAAAATGGTGCAGAATTGAAAGATATCCAGCAGATGCTTGGCCATGCTGATATTTCTTCTACACAGGTTTATGTTCGTCTTTTAAACGATCATTTTAAAGAAGTTTATAATCATTGTCATCCTCGTGCAAAACTTGGATAAAGATCGCAGGAAAACGGGGGAGAGATGTTAAAAAAACAGAGGCGGAAAATCCGCCTCTGTTTTTTTATTGCGTATTTTTTATTTATGATCTGATTTTGGTTTAATATGCGCTAAGGGATTTGATTCTGCAGCCTGTTCCATTTGTTGATCAGACAAATGTGTATAAATTTCTGTAGTGCCAAGATTTTCATGGCCTAAAATGTCTTTCAAAACCCGAATATCCACATGCCCTTTTTGATACATGAGGGTTGCTGCTGTATGGCGAAGCTTATGTACACTGTATCCAGGACCACCCAGATCAATGTCTGCCAAATATTTTTTGACTAATGCTTGTACCGTTTTAGGACTAATACGTTTGTGCTGCCGGCTAATAAAAAGTGCAGTTCGATCAATCAAATGATCTTTGGGTCGAACCGCAATATAACGATTAATGGCATCTTGACAGGCTTCATTTAAGTAGACAATTCGCTCTTTGTTACCTTTACCAATAATTCTTAAAGTTCCGCTATTATGCCGAACATCAGTAAGGTTCAGCCCAACTAGTTCAGAAAGACGCATTCCACAGTTTAAAAATAGAGTCAAAATACAGTAATCGCGTTCCTTATAAGGCCCTTTTACTGCCGACAGCAGCTCGATACTTTGTTCTAGAGATAAATATTTAGGAAGTCTTTTTGGCGTTTTTGGAGTCTCTAATTCTTGAACAGGATTGATTTTCAGCTGATTGGTTTTATTGGTCAGATATTCAAAAAAGGTGTGTAAACTGCTGACTTTACGGGAACGTGCTGCAGCATGATTATGTCGTATGGTCTGTAGATAATGGAAGTACTCATAAACTTCTGTTAAATCAACGGTTTTTAAAAGTTCAAGATCAATGTCGGAAATTGAAATTTTTTCAAATGGAGTTTCTGGTGGAACCAATTCACGACTAGATTTTAAATATCTAAAAAAAGTGCGAAGATCAAAATAATATTCCTGTACGGTTTTGGGAGATTTTCCTTTGATCGCTTCCAAATAAATTAGAAAGCGTTTTAAGATATCCGGTGCATCGGAATAATCAAAAACTGGCTGCTCCATTTTCCCCCTCCTCAATTATACAAAATATTCATTTTGTATAATTAGATTGTAAATTATAAAAAGTGATTCTCAGCGCTATTGAGCACAATTTTTATCTTTTCTATGTATATCTTATCTCCAAAATCCTCATACTTTTATAAAATTCAAATATAACAAATATAAAAATAATGAGGTGAGTTTTCTATGATCGTTCATTGTGATGTAGATTGCACTTATCAAAAAGATGGATATTGTCAGATAGAATGTCCTTATCAGCCAAACGGCTGTGTTCATTGTGTTTATGTGATGAAACGCTCTGACTATGAAAATGGAGACTGTGTTAGCCTCCAAGAGCCCCAATTGCCTGTCGAATATTCTTCACTCCAATAAGTTCAATCCCGCTGTAGCGCCCTTCTAGATTCTTTAAACAGTTTGCAGGAAGGATACAACGCTTAAATCCCATTCTTGCACATTCACTGACTCGCTGATCGGCATGCAAAACCGATCGAATTTCTCCTGCAAGACCGATTTCTCCAAATACAACGGTATCTTCCGGAACCGGCAAATCTTTCAAGCTGGAAATCAGAGCAATTGCAACCGCAAGATCACAAGCAGGTTCTTCTAATCGCAAACCACCAACCACATTTAAATAAGCGTCCAAATTAGAAAAATAGTAACCTCCACGCTTTTCTAATACCGCTAAAAGTAAATTCATACGGTTATAGTCAAACCCGGTAGACATTCGCCTCGGATTTCCAAATCCTGTTGTTGTAACAAGTCCTTGGATCTCTGCTAAAATAGATCTGCTTCCCTCTAAGACGCACGTTACGCAGGTTCCGGATACATGGGTCGGCCGACCGGAAAGCAGCGCCATAGAAGGATTAGGAACCTCTTTTAATCCATGGTCTCCCATATCAAAAACACCAATTTCGTTGGTAGAGCCATAACGATTTTTTACCGCTCGTAGAATCCGATAGCTCATTTGACGGTCGCCCTCAAAATATAATACGGCATCTACGATATGTTCCAAAACCTTTGGCCCCGCGATTGCACCGTCTTTGTTAACGTGTCCTACCAATATAGTGGGAATTTCCAGCTCTTTTGCTGTTCTCATATATAAATTTGTGCATTCACGAACCTGCGTGATACTGCCGGGAGCAGAATTTAATTCGGAGAGATTCATCGTTTGAATGGAATCGATCATCACAAGATCCGGCTTTGTTTCACGGATTTGCTCTGTAATTAATTGAACGTCCGTCTCAGTCAAAATTAAAAGATTTTCCGAATGAACTTGAAGTCTGGAAGCACGCAATTTAATCTGCCGACTGGATTCTTCTCCGGATACATACAAAATTCGGAGTGCTTTCCCTAAATGCTCACAAATCTGGAGTAAAATCGTACTCTTACCGATTCCAGGCTCTCCACTGATTAGAATTAAAGAACCTTTTACAATTCCCCCTCCTAATACACGATCTAACTCCCCTACCCCAGTCTGATATCGAGTTTCTATATCGGTGCTGATCTCAGAAAGAAGCTGTGGATGCTGACGACCTTTCATGGAATATAGCGTAGATTTTGGGGACACGTTTCGAACAGGCTCCTTAATTTCTTCATTCATTGTATTCCACTCGCCGCAGCCAGGACATTTTCCATACCATTTTGGGGATTCATATCCGCATTGGCTGCAGACATAGATATTTTTGGATTTTCCAGACATAATATTCCTCACAAAGCAAAAAGCTCAAATTTTCAATTACTTATTTTTAATTACTTTTAGTTTACTACAAATGATCGTTTTCTTCAATCCCCAGAAGAAGTCTGATCAGAAGGATTCGTTAAATAAGCGTTAATGCCTTCAAAAATTGCCTGCGCAATTTTTTCCTGATATTCTGAATCATTTAAAAGTTTTGCTTCAGAATCATTTGAGAGAAAGCCGCATTCCACTAAAACCGCCGGACTTTGCGCGTGCCAAAGAAGATAAATACTGCTGGTAGCCGGCTTTAACTGGCGTTCATTATCCGGCTGAACAGAATTTACAATGCTCGCTCGAATGGATTCTGCAAGAGTCTTACTTTGCGTATCATTTTTGGAATAAAAAATTTGTGCGCCACTGTATCTGCTTTCGCTAAAATAATTTTGATGAATACTGATAAAAACAGCGCCAGGAGTTCCTTGTAAAATAGCAAGTCGCTGATGGATATCAGATGTTTTGCGTTCATGTATGGTAGACAACTTAGGGTCTCCTAAAGAAATATCGCTGTCTCGAGTCATGATTACCTGATAACCGGAATCCGATAGCTTTTTTTTCAGCATTTGGGTAATTGCCAAATTCAGATCTTTTTCAGGCAACTGGGATTTTCCAGTTGCGCCTCCATCTTCCCCACCGTGCCCTGCATCAAGAATAATCGGTGGATTGGGATTAACTTTTGCCGCTGCAAGTTTAGCTGCCTGATGATAGGAACAAAAAGTTAACGTTAAAAGCCCTGTACAACAGAGAGCCAAAGCCAAAATAGTCAATTTGTTTTTTCGGGAATGCTTCATTTTTTTCACCGCCCGAAAAAAATATATGCGCTAAAAATAGCAATCATACAAAAAGCAGTCTGTTCTTTTGCAAAACAGACTGCTTTAAAAATATCCATCTAAGTTTAAAATTTAGAAAATATTTTTTTCTTAATTCGATTATGCAACAGAATACTTGCGATGCAAGAGAAAAACTCTGCAATTGGGAAAGCATACCAAATTGACGGCAAAGAGTGTGTTAATACGGACAGCAGATAGGCAGCCGGAAGTAAAATGCAAAGTTGTCTTAGCAAAGAGACTAAAAGGCTGTACGTTCCCTTCCCCACTGCCTGAAATTCGCCCGAGAACGTGATTCCGATAGCAGCCGGGATAAAACAGAGACTGATCGTTTTAAGCGCAGGGATACCTATTGAAAGCATCATATCGGAAGCATTGAAAATTCCCAGTAACAAATTTGGAATTGTCCAAAACACGACAACGCCAATCATCATAATAACCACAGCGATAATGGTTCCGTAGCGAAGGCAGTCTTTCATACGGCTTTTATTTTGTGCGCCAAAATTATACCCTATAATCGGCATAATTCCTTGATTTAGTCCAAAAACAGGCATAAAAACAAAAGATTGCAGCTTAAAATAGACACCAAAAAAAGCAACTGCTGTTTCGGTATAGGACATCAAAATCGCATTAATTCCCATGACCATCACAGAACCAATAGACTGCATTACAATCGCAGGCAGTCCAACTTCGTAGATGTTTTTAATAATTCTTCCATTTATATGAAAATGATGAAAAGAAACAGTAATTTCGTGTTCTTTTTTGGTAAGAACTATAAGTGCTACTATCATTGAAAGAATTTGTCCCAAAACAGTAGCAATTGCTGCACCGGCTACACTCATTCTTGGAACTCCAAATAATCCGAAGATAAAAATAGGATCCAAGATAATATTGGTAA
>DIQY01000113.1 GCA_002424295.1 Ruminococcaceae bacterium UBA5450
GCAGTTGTCAGTTTGCTTTGATATTCCTCATAAAAATCCATTCCAAAAGAACCTCCTACCACGTTTGGTCACTTTAATTATTTGTTTTATATTATATCAGATTTGCCGCTAAAAGACAAGAAATCACTTATCATGTCGGGCATTGTTGTATTTTTAAAAATATGGTAAAATTAAGCAAATAAAATTAGGAGAAAAATAAATTGGATTCAAATATTAATAAAGAAAAATTGTGTTTATTAAAAATGCTTCAAATTTTCAGAAAGAATTCAGATCAAGATCATCCGATCACCCTTTTAGAAGTCGGCAAACTTTTGGAACAAGAGGGACTTTCCTGTAGCCGAAAAACACTTGGAAGAGACTTAAAAGCTCTAAGAGATGCTGGGTATGATTTTATAAAATCCAATGGTTCAAACCAAAGAGGCTTTTACCTTGCAGAGTCGTCTTCATTTGAAACTGCAGAGGTGCGCGTGCTGATGGATGCCGTTTTAAGTGCTCCGTTTATAACAGAAGAGTGGACGAAACAGCTTGTTGATCACCTGAAAAGCTTGATGAGTGTACATCAGGCGGAAGATATGTGCCGTCAAATCAGTTTTGACAGAACTTATAAATGTAAAAATGGAGAAATTTTTTATACGATCGATACACTGGAAAAAGCAATTCGTGCCAAAAAGAAAATTCGTATGGTGTATCAGCATCAGATTCTTTGGCATAACCGAGTAACGCTTGATTTTGGACGAGAATTTATTTTGAGTCCCTATGCTTTGTTATGGAGTCATGACAAATATTATTTAGCTTGTAATTATAAAAAATATGATGTTGTTTCGAATTATCGTTTGGACCGTATGCACAGAGTAGAGATCATGGAGGAGCCGGCACGTCCATTTGAAGAAGTTTGTTCTTATCGTGGAACTTTTGATGCAGATGATTATTTGCGGCATTCTTTTTACATGTACAACGGGGAACGACAAACCCTTTTGATTCGCTGCAAAAATTCTGCATTAGAAATCATGTTGGATCGTTTTGGAGACTCTTTGGAATTTTTGGAGTGTGATAACAGTAAGGATGTTTTTACAGCCCGTACAGATGTTAGTATTAGCGAGGGGCTCTATGAATGGCTTTTACAGTACAGCGAAGTAATGACAGTTTTATCGCCAACGATCGTGCGTCATGAAATGCAAGAGAGAATCCGTGAATTATATAAACACTATCAATGCGCCCCAAATTTTCAAAATGACGATGCTTAAAAAATGATCGGCTTTCAGCAAAAAGACTTTTACAGAAAACCGATCATCTTATTTTCCGGGAAATAATGTTAGGAAAACCACATATGCTCAACGAAAATTTCAATGCCAATTGCGATCAGGACGATTCCACCAAAAAGTTCTGCGCGGTTACTCAAAAGAGGGCCAAACTTTTTTCCAATATAAACACCAATGAGACAAAAAAAGAATGTTACGGCTGCAATAATACTGACAGCTAAAAGCATTAAAAGAGGCGTTGAGGCACCAACTGCATTCGGAAGGATTACGCCTGTTGCAAGGGCATCAATACTGGTGGCAATGGCAAGCACTAAAATTTGTTTCCATGACAGATCATTTTGGTAACAAACAGCTGCTTCTTGATGGCGGGATTCTTTCAGCATTTGAATTCCAATGATACTTAGAAGAATCAAAGCAATCCAATGATCGACGCTTTCTATTAAAGAAGCGCCGGTAATTCCAACCAGCCACCCAATGACAGGCATGATTCCCTGAAACAATCCAAAACTGAAGGCTAATTTCAGAGCAAAAGAAAAGCGCAGCTTTTTTGTGACGGCACCGTTTGTGATGCTGACTGCAAAAGCGTCCATTGAAAGGCCAACGGCAATTCCAAACAGAGCGAAGTAGTCCACAACTTTCCCTCCAGACGATTCAAGAACAATGTTTTTAATATTAAAACTTTTTAAATAGTTTGTCAATCATTTCAAAATATTAGAAAAGAAATTGCGGTTTTTGAAAAATCATGTTAAAATAAACGCAATATGGGGGGCGTGAAAATGATAGCTTTGATTGATTATGGAGCCGGAAACTTGCAGAGTGTGATAAAAGCTTTTCACTATATTGGCTGTGAAGTTAAGGTAACGGCTGATCCGAAAGAATTGCAACGTGCAGATGCAGCGGTTTTGCCCGGAGTAGGCGCTTTTGGAGATGCAATGAGTAGTCTTCAAAGGTCGGGGATGGTTCCTGAAATTTATCACTTTATCGAACAGAATAAACCCTTTTTAGGAATTTGCTTGGGGCTTCAAATGTTGTTTGAAAGCAGCGAAGAAAGTGGGGGAGTTAAGGGACTTGGAATCCTTCCGGGAAAAATTCTTCGAATTCCAGATGGCCCGGGTCTTAAGATTCCGCATATTGGTTGGAATAGTTTAAACCTTAAGTGCCGTACAGGCTTGCTGGAAAATGTTCCAGAAAATTCTTATGTTTATTTTGTGCATTCTTATTACTTAAAAGCGGAAAAACGCCATCAAGTTATTGCAACTACATCTTACGGAGTCGAGATTGATGCTGCTGTTCAGCGTGGCAATTTATTTGCAACTCAGTTTCATCCTGAAAAAAGCGGGCAGGTAGGCCTGAAGATTTTGGAAAACTTTGTTTCGATGATCGGGGAGGGCAATGCTTAATGTATGCAAAACGAATCATTCCTTGTTTGGATGTAAAAAATGGACGAGTAGTCAAAGGAACGTCGTTTATTAATTTGAGGGACGCAGGAGATCCAGTGGAATGTGCAATCGAATATGATCGTCAGGGAGCTGATGAACTGGTTTTGCTGGATATTACGGCTTCTGCTCAATCAAGGGGGACACAGCTGCAGTATGTCAGTTCTGTGGCAGATCACATTTTCATTCCCTTTACAGTCGGCGGTGGTATTCGCACAGTAGAAGACTTTACAGCTTTGTTAAGGGCGGGCGCTGATAAAGTTTCGGTAAATTCTGCTGCAATTCGAAATCCAAAGCTGATTGAGGAAGCTGCCAAAAAATTTGGAAGTCAGTGTGTTGTTTGTGCAATTGACGCAAAAAGGAGAGCAGAAGGTGGCTGGACTGTTTATATCAACGGTGGCCGTATTGATACTGGAATAGATGCGTTGGAGTGGGCAAAAAAAGCAACCGAGTTGGGGGCGGGAGAACTTTTAGTAACCAGCATGGACGAAGATGGGCGGAAAAAGGGATATGATCTTGCTTTAACGGCGGCAATTTCTGAATCTGTCTCGGTCCCTGTAATCGCCTCCGGTGGAGCCGGAGCTTTAGAACATTTTTATGACGCTTTTACAAAAGGAAAAGCGGACGCTGTTTTGGCTGCAAGTTTATTTCATTTTGGAGAAATCAGTATTCCACAGTTAAAAGAATATCTTTCCGGACGAGGAATCTCTGTTCGGAAAATATAATAATAGAAAAAGTCAAGTTCTGTTTAAGAACTTGACTTTTTCTAATGTTAAAATGGAAATCTCCTGCATAGAAATAAAAGCGAGGAGGTGCCCTAAAAAATGAAGAAAAGAAGAATTTTAGCTGCTGTTCTTTCAGTCGTTTTTGTATTACAGGCGTTTTCGCTGCATGCCTATGCACTTTCAGATGAAGAACTGCCAGCCCCCAGTGCCTGCCTAATGGAAGCTGAAACCGGAAAAGTGCTGTACGAGAAAGCTTCGCACGATCAGCGTCCCTGTGCATCTGTTACGAAGGTCATGACGCTCCTTTTAGTGATGGAAGCTCTTGATGACGGAAAGATCCATTTGGACGACCAGGTTACAGCCAGTGAACATGCTGCCTCTATGGGAGGGTCAGATATCTGGCTAAAAGAGGGAGAGACGATGAGCGTTGACGATATGCTGAAAGCGACAGTAATCGCGAGCGCAAATGATGCAGCGGTTGCTTTGGCGGAATTTGTCGCCGGAAGCGAAGACGCGTTTCTTGCTCAGATGAACGAAAAAGCCAAGACGCTCGGTATGAATGATACAACTTTTAAAAACTGTAACGGCCTTGATGAAGATGGCCATGTGACCAGTGCTTATGATGTTGCCGTGATGTCGCGGGAATTGATGAAGCATCAGAAAATATTTGATTATACCGGCACATGGATGGATTCTCTGAGGGATGGAAAAACGCAGCTCGTTAATACGAATAAACTTTTGAAAAGCTATAAAGGGATCACTGGACTTAAAACCGGAACTACCAGCAAAGCCGGCAGCTGCATCTCAGCAACAGCAATGCGTGACGGGATGCACTTGATTGCGGTCGTTTTGGGTGCTTCCAATACGAAAGACCGTTTTAATAGTGCAGCTACGTTGCTAAACTATGGATTTGCGAACTGGTCTTTGAGTGCTTTGGAAGTCCCTGAAGAAGCATATCAGCCTTTAAAGATTCAGAATGGAATGGAGAATGAAATTCCCGTTACGGTTGCAAATCCGGGAAGTGCATTAGTTTCCAAAGGAAAAGGGGAAGAGGTACAATCAACAGTCTCTTATGATGAATTCTTAGAGGTCCCCATCCAAAAAGGACAGCAAGTAGGAGAGATTACCTATTCAATTGGAGATGAAACTGTCGGATCAGTGCCGATTTTAGCAGCAAAAGGGATTGAAAAAGCAGAATTAATGCCTGTTTTTCACCTGCTCCTCCAAAATTTATTTGCTTTCTCTGATAAATAACAGGAAA
>DIQY01000058.1:0-130 GCA_002424295.1 Ruminococcaceae bacterium UBA5450
GGCAGGGGGAAATCCCTGCACGGCCGGGAACCGTTAGTTTCCTCAAAAGAGAAAAATCGGAGTGGAACCGCGACAAAAAATTAGCCGCCTCCGTTGCATCAATTATTGGTGCGACGGAGGCGTTTTTTTA
>DIQY01000058.1:389-548 GCA_002424295.1 Ruminococcaceae bacterium UBA5450
GATCCGGCAGCCAGAAATCGTTTGGAAGTTTTCTTTTTGTATTCTGGCTTTAAGGCAGTCCGCTCTTATCGAAAGGCGCACTGGCTTTTGAAACATGGACATCCATTTCTGGCAAGGTGGCTTTCCCAGCGCGCCAGGCATAAAACTGGAATCGAGATT
>DIQY01000058.1:722-11184 GCA_002424295.1 Ruminococcaceae bacterium UBA5450
AGGCATAAAACTGGAATCGAGATTCATCCAGGTGCTAAAATTGGCAAAGGATTGTTTATTGACCATGGGATGGGTGTTGTGATCGGCGAAACTACAGAAATCGGAGATAATTGTACGCTTTATCAGGGAGTCACTTTGGGTGGTACCGGAAAAGATAAGGGAAAACGTCATCCGACTTTGGGGGACAATGTATTAGTGGGTTCCGGCGCAAAGGTGCTTGGTCCGATGAAAATCGGTGATAATGCAAGAATCGCTGCCGGAGCTGTTGTTTTGAGTGAAGTCCCGGAAAACGCTACGGCGGTAGGCGTTCCCGCGCGGGTTGTGCGGATTTCCGGAGTACGGCCTACTAATTTGGATCAGGTAAATATCGCTGACCCAATCGAACAGGAAATCTGCCGTATGCAGGCACAGATGGGACATCTACAGAAAAAGATGGATTGTTTGTCAAAAGATTCTTTTAAAAAGAAAGAAGAAGTTGTCAATCAAAAACATGCTTGATTTGCGGCTGACTTAATCATTGATAAAAAGGAGAAGCATTATGAGGATTTATAATACGCTGACGCGTCAAAAGGAAGAGTTCGTTCCGATTACGCCGGGAGAAGCAAAAATTTATGCCTGTGGCCCGACGGTTTATAATTATATTCATATTGGGAATGCCCGTCCTATTTGTGTGTTTGATGTTCTGCGCCGCTATCTGGAATATCGTGGCATGAAAGTTACTTTTGTTCAGAATTTTACAGATGTAGATGATAAAATCATCCGTAAAGCGAATAAAGAAAATAGTGACTATTTGACCGTTAGCCGTCGTTATATTGAAGAATATAAAAAAGATGCTGAAGGAATGAATGTCCGTCCGGCAACGATTCATCCAAAGGCAACTGAAAATATCGAAGAGATTCAATCTATTATTTCCACTTTGATCCAAAAAGGATATGCTTATCCTACCGAAAACGGAGATGTTTATTTTCGGACGCTCAAGGATCCCCAATATGGTAAACTGAGTCATCAGCCTTTGGAAGACCTGCAGGCAGGGGCAAGAATTGCGACTGGAGAGATCAAAGAAGATGCAATGGATTTTGCTCTTTGGAAGGGTGCGAAGCCCGGCGAGCCTTATTGGGAATCTCCATGGGGACATGGCCGTCCCGGCTGGCACATCGAATGTTCCGCTATGGCAAGGAGGTATCTCGGAGAAACCATTGATATTCATTGCGGCGGACAGGACCTGATTTTTCCCCATCACGAAAATGAGATCGCACAGAGCGAATGCTGCAATGGAGTTCCGTTTGCGCATTATTGGATGCATAACGGTTATATCAATGTGGATAACAGAAAGATGAGTAAATCATTGGGAAATTTCTTTACTGTTCGGGAAGTGGCTCAAAAATTTGGTTATGAACCGATTCGCTATCTGATGGTTTCTTCTCATTACCGTACTCCGATCAATTACAGCATTGATGTGATTGATCAGTGCAAAGCGTCATTGGAGCGCCTTTATAATTGCCGGGAAAATCTTGAATTCGTGATGAAAAATGCGGCTGCAGGAGAAAAGCCGGAAGAAGCACAGGAAAAGAAGAAACTCGATTCCTATCGTACCGCTTTTATTGAGGCAATGGACGACGACCTCAATACAGCAAATGCACTCTCCGCAATTTTTGACCTTGCGCGTGTCATCAATACGGATTTGAGTGCAGCTTCTAATCCCAGTAAGGAAATGTGCGAATATGCGCTTTCCCTTTTTCAGGAGCTTTGCAGTGTTTTAGGCCTTCTCTATCAGCAGGAAAAGACTGTTGGAGAAGATGATCAGGAGATTGAAGCACTGGTGCAAAAACGTACCGAGGCACGAAAGAATAAAGACTGGAAAACAGCCGACGAGATTCGAGATACGTTAAAAGCGCGCGGAATCGTTTTGGAGGATACACCACAGGGAATTAAATGGAAACGTGCCTGAGAAGATTTTCAGCGAAAGGAACAAGCGGATGGCTAAAAAAGAAGATAAAACGAATGTGATGCGGATTTTGGATCAAAAGAAAATTCCTTATCGCCATTATGTTTATGAGAATAAAGATGGGAAAATTGATGGCGTTGCAGTAGCGCAAAAGCTTGGGCAGCCGATTGAGCGCGTCTTTAAAACATTGGTGACAAAGAGCGGCAAAGAGTATTATGTATTCGTAGTGCCGGTTGCACAAGAACTTGATTTGAAAGCAGCGGCAAGAAGTGTTGGCGCAAAGAGCATAGAGATGATCCATGTAAAAGAGATCAATGCACTGACCGGATACATTCGCGGGGGTTGTTCTCCTATTGGCATGAAGAAGCAGTTTCAAACGGTATTGGACGAAAGTGCAATGTCACAGGAGACGATTATTGTGAGCGGTGGAAGAATCGGGACACAGGTAGAACTTACGCCAAGCGATCTTATCCGTTTGATTGGAGCGAAAGCAGCACCAATCTGTATGGGAAAATCGAAAGAATCTTGAAATAACCCAGAAAAGGGGGGAACTGTTTGATGCCAAAACAAAAAAAGCCGGGAGCGAAACCTCGGATAAAATCAAAAAGTGCAGCAACTCAAAAGCACAGTGGAAACCCTTTCGAAGGATTTACCGATGCTTGTGACCGCATATTGATTCATTATGCAATGAAAAAGAAAGCGGCCGATAATCCGGCAAATAAAACAGAACCTACTGGGGGAGACTGGGGTTATGCGATCCGTGATTTTATTGCCATCGATGGAATCATGGTAATTTTAGTGTTGGTCTCTCTGCGCAATATTGGGACCGACCAGATTTTTCCCATTGTCATGGGAATTTTACTAGTGATATTGTCTACACTCGGGATTTTTCGCATGAGGATTCTGCGCCGAAAACTGTCAGAAAAAGATCCGGAAAACGACCATCTGAATTGAATAAAAAAGGGATTGTGCTGAGCAAAATCAGCCAATCCCTTTTTGTTTTTTATTTTTTAAGAGATGAATTTTTCGGAGAAAGCTTTAAAAAGTGTAGGGTTAACAATGCACAGACGAAGCCTACCAAAAATCCGCCAAGAATATCCGTAGGATAATGTACAAAAAGATACATTCGTGAAAGTGCAATTAAAACCGCAACGATTCCTGCAAAAAATCCAAAGTATTTATTGAGCCTCCATAAAACGACTACCGCCGCAAAAGATGTAGCAGAATGACTGCTGGGGAAAGAGTACGAGGTCGGCCTCGAAATCAGCAGGGGAATGTTTGGAAAATCCATGCAGGGACGTGGACGCATCGCAATCGGTTTGATGATGAAATTTCCAATTAAAGCGGCAGAACCAACTGCAATCAACAGGGCAAATCCATACCTGCGGTATTTTGGCCTGATACAAAGCAGAATCCCTATAGCAATCCAAATAAGTCCGAAATTTCCAAGATGAGTGACGAAAATCATGCAGGAGTCCATAAAAGCACTGTGATGTGTCTGCAAAAACATCAGAAAACTGACTTCCCAATTCATAGATGATAAAATCTCCTTATATCTTACTTTAACTTTTTCATTTTATCACATCCGTCAAGTAATATTCCGGACATTCCTAGACAATGCGAAGGAGAATGTGGTACTCTAATAAAAACAGAAAGACTTTTTAAGAAGAAATTTTTAATGATAAAGGAAGCAAAGTGGGATGAGACAAAAACAGAAGCGGCTGCCACGCGGAGCGGGAATCCTTTTGCCAATTTCCGCATTGCCATCTCCTTATGGAATCGGCGCTTTTGGAAAAGACGCCTATCGGTTTGTGGATTTTCTTTGCAGTTCTGGGGTCCCTTATTGGCAGGTCCTTCCGATCGGGCCAACTAGTTATGGAGACAGCCCATATCAGAGCTTTTCGGCTTTTGCAGGGAATCCTTATTTTATTGATCTCGATTTGTTAATAGAAGAAGGACTTTTAACTTCGGAGGAAGTTTGTCTTGATTGGGGAGATGACCCCAGCCGGGTCGATTATGCAAAGCTTTATAAAAATCGTTTCGAAGTTTTAAAGAAAGCTTTTTCTCGCAGTCATTATTTTGATTCTCTGGTTTATCATAAATTTTGTCAAGAAAATCCATGGTTGGACGATTACGCGTTTTATATGGCACTTAAAATGTATTTTCATGCAGCTTCCTGGCTTTTATGGCCGGAAGAACTTCGCCGCCGTGACCCTCAGGCCCTCCAGAAATACCGAACCTTGCTTTCACAAGAAATAGAGTTTTGGAAATTTTGTCAGTTCTGCTTTTTTCGCCAATGGGCAGCGCTTAAAACTTATGCGCATGAAAAAGGAATTGAGATCATTGGAGATTTGCCAATTTATATTTCTTTGGATAGTGCCGATGTGTGGGCACAGCCGAGTTTATTTTGTCTCCATGAAAGTTTAAAGCCGAAAGAAGTGGCGGGAGTACCGCCGGACGCATTTAGTGCCACTGGACAGCTTTGGGGGAATCCTCTTTATAATTGGGAAAAAATGAGCGAAGATCATTTTTTTTGGTGGCAGCAGAGAATGAAATTTTCTGCTGGACTTTTTGATGTGATTCGTATGGACCACTTTATTGGGATTACCCGATATTATGCGATTCCTTATGGAGAAAAAACTGCGGAGAACGGACATTGGGAGAAAGGCCCCGGGAAAGCACTGCTGGAGGCGATTTCGCCTGCCCTTCAGAACCGCAGACTGATTGCAGAAGATCTCGGGGTTGTGGTGCCGGCAGTAACGCGCCTACGAAAAAGTTTTGGATATCCGGGCATGAAAATTTTGCAGTTCGCATTTGACAGCGGCCCTAAAAATCCTTATTTACCCGATCATTATGAACAGAACTGCGTTGTTTACTGCGGGACGCATGACAATGAAACGATGTCCGGATTTTTTTCTCATCAGAAATCGGATATTTTGCGCTTTGCAAAATCGTATCTAGGGGTTCACAGCAGAAAAGAGCTCAACTGGGCTTGCATTCGAGCAGCTTATGCCAGTACGGCAGATCTTGCAGTGATTCAGATGCAAGATTTTTTGAGTCTAGGGAATGAAGCGCGCATGAATGATCCTTCGACCATTGGCGGAAACTGGTGCTGGCGTCTTGAACAGGAACAATTGAGTTCAGAATTATCGCAAAAACTTTGGCATTATGCTGAACTTTATGATCGTAAAGGGGGCATTTTTAATGAACGCATATGAAGAAACTGTTTTGCAGAATCTTTCGCAGGAAATTTCTGAAGATTTCTCGAAAGCAACGCCAAAAGAAGTTTATACAGCAGTTTCGAAAGCCGTGATGAAACAAATTTTTTCAACTTGGCAAAGAAAGTCGAAGGGAAAAAAAGCTTGCTATTTTTCCGCTGAGTTTTTGTTGGGAAGGCTGATCCATTCTAACCTTTTGAATCTAGGACTTCTTGAAGAGACGGAAAATCTGCTCAGACAGCACGAAATTGATCCGAAAATATTTGAGGAAATTGAAGACGACGCATTAGGAAATGGCGGATTGGGACGGCTTGCGGCCTGTTTCTTGGACAGCGGCGCTACTCTTGGAATTTCACTTAATGGGTACGGAATTCGTTACCGCTATGGGCTGTTTTACCAAACTTTTTCTTACGGAGAACAAAAGGAAGAAGCCGACGATTGGCTTGCTTTTGGAGATCCGTGGAGCGTCCGCCGAGAAAATGAGAGGATACGGGTGGATTTCGGAGAGGAAAGTGTCTGGGCGGTTCCCTATGATATGCCGGTGATTGGATATGGCGGAAAAACGATTAACACGCTGCGTTTATGGCAGTCGGAGCCTTTGCATCCATTTGATTTTGAGCTTTTTAATGGACAGAAATATGAGGAGGCAGTAGCGGAGAAAAATGCAGCAGAAAGAATTTCCAGCGTGCTTTATCCAAATGATGATACCGATAAAGGGAAGCGTCTGCGGTTAAAACAGCAGTATTTCTTTAGCAGTGCGTCGCTCCAAAGCATTTTACGGGAATTTAAAAAATCTTACGGAAATGATTTTAAAAAGTTGCCGGAACAATATGCAATTCAGCTAAATGATACGCATCCGGTTGTCTCAATTCCGGAGCTTTTACGTCTCCTGATAGCAGGCGAGAATCTTTCTTTTTCCGAAGCGTTTTTAATCGTTCAGCAGGTTTTTTCTTATACGAATCATACGATTATGGCAGAAGCATTAGAAAAATGGGATGTGTCGCTTTTTTGTACCGTTTTACCTCAGGTTTATCCATATGTGGTGATGCTGCAAAATCGCCTTCATCATGAAATTGGAAGCAATCCACAGAAAAATAAAAATTTGGACCATTACAATCTGATTGCGGACGGAAAAATTCATATGGCAAAGATGGCAGTTTATGCAACCCATTCTGTCAACGGAGTTGCAAAGATTCATACGGAAATATTAAAGAAAAAGGCGCTCAAAGAATGGTATGATCTTTATCCGGAACGGTTCCATAACGTGACGAACGGTGTGACACAGCGTCGCTGGATGGCACTGTGCAATCGGGAACTTTCTAAATTTATTACCGATCGTATCGGAAATGGTTGGATTACAAATCTTTCGGAGCTCGAAAAATTGGTTCCTTATGCAGATGATCCCGATTCTTTAAAGCAGTTGATGCAGATAAAAAAAGAAAAGAAAAACCAGCTTGCGGATTATGTTTATCGAAAGGATCATTTTGGACTCAATACTGAAAATATTTTTGATGTTCAGGTGAAACGCCTTCATGAATACAAGCGGCAGCTGCTTAATGCCTTTTCAATTCTGGATCTTTATTACGGATTAAAAGAGGGCAGAATTAAAGATTTTTACCCTACCACTTTCATTTTTGGCGGCAAGGCGGCGCCGGGATATGATCGCGCAAAGGGAATTATCAAATATATTAATGAAATTGCCGACCTGATTAACTATGATGATGCAGTCAACCGGAAGATGCAGGTCATTTTTGTGAGCAACTATGGGGTTTCCTATGCCGAAAAGCTGATTCCTGCGGCGGATTTCAGTGAACAGATTTCTACGGCCGGAACCGAAGCGAGTGGGACCAGCAATATGAAATTTATGATGAATGGCGCGGTAACGCTGGGCACTTATGATGGTGCCAATATTGAAATTGTGGAGCAGGCAGGGGAAGAAAACAATTATATTTTCGGCGCCCGAGTAGAAGAACTGGAGGCGCTCGGGAGCAATTATAATCCCCGTACGTTTTATGAGCGGGAGCCGCGTATTCGTAAAGTGATGGATTCTTTGGTAAATGGTACGGTAACAGATGGCGGCAGCGGTGCTTTCCAGGAATTGTATCGTTCCATTCTTGACGGTGCTTCTTGGTATCGGGCAGATTATTATTATCTGCTGCTGGACTTTTTGCCTTATTGTGAGACCCGTCTGCGCGCGAATCAGGATTATCTGAGAGACCGGATGAAATTCACCAGAAAATGCCTTTTAAACATTGCTCATGCGGGGGTGTTTTCCAGCGACCGTACTGTTTCACAGTATGCGAAAGAAATTTGGAACCTTTAATTGACTAGATTTTTATACCTTTTTAAAGTGATTTTAGAGTATTTTGATTGCTTGTTAAAAGCAGCTTCAATTTTGTGAGATTTGGCAAAATCAGCAGAAAATTTTATTGACTTTTTACAAGAAAGTGTTAAAATGAAACGGCTAATGGAAAAGAGAAGCAATATCTAAAAAAGAGAAGAAGAGGTGTTTATATGACAAGTCAACAGATTATAGCGATTGTAATTTTTCTGGTGACAATGGTTGCTGTCATGACAGAAAAAGTTCATCGTGCTGTAGCGGCAATGGCTGGTGCGGTCCTGATGATTTTGTTTCATATTTTGGATTTAAGCGACTGCGTTTCTCATGTAGATGTAAATACGCTTGGCGTATTGGTCGGAATGATGATTTTTGTGGCTGTGGTTAAAAAATCCGGTATTTTTGAGTATGTGGCAATTAAATCAGCAAAGCTTGCAAAAGGAAAGCCCTGGCGAATCATGGTATCGTTTGTCCTGATAACGGCGATCCTTTCTGCATTCTTGGATAACGTGACAACGGTTCTTTTGGTAGGACCAATGACTTTGGCGATTACCGGAATTTTGGGAATTAATCCGATTCCATATATGATTTCGGAAATTCTGGCTTCTAATATGGGTGGTACCGCAACCCTGATCGGTGATCCGCCAAATATTATGATTGGCAGTGCTGCTGGACTTGGATTTTCAGATTTTTTGGCAAATACAGGCGTTCCGGTTGCGATTACCCTTGCATTAACGCTGCTATGTTTTCGGTTTCTCTATGTAAAAGAGATGCAGGTCGATCAGGGAGCAATGGATAAAGTGATGGGTTTGGACGAAAATGTGGCCATTCATGATAAGACGTTGATGATTAAGAGTCTTGTTGTGATGGCTTTAGTCGTTCTCGGATTTATTCTGCATAGTCAGACGGGCGTTGAATCCGGGGTTGTCGCGCTGACGGGCGCTGTTGTAATTTTACTGATTGGAAAACAGGATGCAGAAGACATCATTCTAAGTGTGGAATGGTCAACCATTCTATTCTTTATCGGGCTGTTTGTAGTGGTCGGCGGTTTACAGGAAGTCGGCGTTATCAATATGCTGGCTCAGATGATGGTCAATGCAACGCAGGGGAATATGACAATGAGTTTGCTGATCGTTCTCTGGGCTTCTGCACTTATTTCGGCATTCTTGGATAATATTCCCTTTGTTGCAACAATGATTCCGCTCATTCTAACGATGGGACAAAGCGGCATGAATATTACACCATTGTGGTGGGCGCTTTCTCTGGGGGCGTGCCTCGGCGGCAATGGTACATTGATTGGAGCTTCTGCCAACGTGGTGCTTTCCAGTATTAGTACGAAAAACGGTTATCCGATTACTTTTAAGAGTTTTACAAAAATAGGCTTCCCGATTATGCTGATGTCAATTGCAGTCAGCACAGTCTGGCTGCTGCTGCGGTTTGCTTAAAAAGCGAGCCAATCAAGGAAAGGAGTAGTTACGAATTATGAACTGCAATTCGATTAATGGAGATGTTATCGACTTGACGCTGCGGCTGATGGGTGCGACCCAAATTCGGGAATTCCCTAGTTTTATGCATATTGTGGATTTCAATTTGGGAGACGGTGTGATGGTAACATATGTCTTCAATATTACACGTGAGGATAAATATTTTTTGCAGCGGGTGAGACCTTATGCAATTTCTCACGGAAAGTTTGCTAATGTACAGGAAATTATTGCATTTATCAAGGATGATATTGAAAAATTCCGAAATGCAAAAAAGAGCCGAAATTTTCCTGAATTTCTCGAAATTTTCGAGAAAGAACATCAGTTTTTAGAGGATATGGAAGACCTGTTTTTGACACATAATATTGATAAGGCAATGTTGGAAGAGATTAAAGATGATATGCAGCTTGTCATGAAGAAAGTGCAGAAGGTTGAGGCACCTGAACTTCTGGAATTACAACAGACGCATCCTCATGTGGACATTGAAAAGTAAAGGTGTCTGTGAATGAGGGACAATAGGATATTTGAAAACGGGATGTGATAGGGATGAATGAAGAACAATTTTCAAGGACGGAATTACTGATTGGTCAATCAGCAATCAAAAAGCTTCACCAATCTTCTGTGATTATTTTTGGGGTCGGCGGAGTTGGAGGTTATGTAGCGGAAGCCCTCTGCCGCAGCGGAATTGGTTCATTGACTTTGGTGGACCCGGATACCGTCAGTATTTCGAATCTGAATCGCCAGATTATAGCAACTTATCAGACGCTGAATCAGCCGAAAACTGAAATGATGGCCAAGCGCCTTCTTTCTATCAATCCGGCTGCTTCTGTCTTTTCAATTCCTAAATTTTATCAGGCGGAAAATGCGGAGGAATTTCCACTGGATTCCTATGATTATGTCATTGACTGCATTGATACGGTATCCAGTAAGCTGTTGTTGGTGCAAAATGCTAAAAAGGCAGGGACACCGATTATTAGTTCTATGGGTGCAGGAAATAAATTGGATCCGACCGCATTTCGAGTGGGAGATATCTACGAAACAAAAGTATGTCCGCTTGCCAGAGTGATGCGCCGAGAGTTAAGACAGAGAGGAATTGCCTCTTTAAAAGTCGTCTATAGCACAGAGCCGCCAAGAACACCCTTACAGAGTAATGAACCAGCAGCCCCTGGAAAGCGGCAGACACCTGGCAGCATGCCATTTGTTCCTTCTACAGCAGGATTGGTTTTGGCGAGTGCGGTTGTGCAGGACCTGACACAGGCATGGTAGATATTGCATTAATAATTTTATATTAGTAAATATGATATTATGATTTGAGATACTGCAGAGAAATATTTTATCAGTTTCTGTTTTATAATTCCAATTAAGAACATTAATTCTTTAAGTTTGTACTATCATTTTACAAGGGTTTTGTTATAAAAAGTTTATATAAAGGTTAAAAATAAAATATTTGTATTAACTAAATAAAAATGATTGGATGGAA
>DIQY01000116.1 GCA_002424295.1 Ruminococcaceae bacterium UBA5450
TCGATGATTGCAAACATAGTGATAAATCCTGCCTTTTTATAGACTCGCTACGACGGGTGAGCATTTCTGCTGCTTCAATAGCCCGCAATAAGCGGCTTAACAATAATATCATAACAGCACTTTTTTGTCAACGATTTCTTAAAAATGCTTTGATTAATGCTTTCTTGCTGAAAGACTCTCGGCAAGCGTTTTCAAAAACTCTGCACGCTCCCCGAATGGCTCCAACGCAGAAACCGCTTCTTTCGTAAGATCTTTTACCCTCTGCTGTGCTTTTGAAATGCCTAAAATCGAAACATAAGTGCTTTTTTCGTTTTCAGCATCACTTCCCACAGGTTTTCCGAGAGATTTTGTATCGCCTTCCACATCGAGAACATCATCTTCAATTTGAAATGCAAGACCAATTGCCTTCGCATAATCATCGGCAGCTTTTCGCATTTCTTTTGAGGCCCCGGCAAGTGCACACCCCATCGCCGCCGCCGCACGGATCAACGCACCGGTCTTATTGGCATCCATAATCTGAAGGGTCTTAAGATCGATCTCATGCCCTTCGCTCTCAAGATCGATCACCTGGCCGCCGACCATTCCGTGATCACCTGCAGCCTTAGCTAAAATGCCTGCGGCCTCCGCTGCACGGGAAGCGCCCGCCAAAGCAACAGAATCCGGTGCCAACATCACCTCAAAAGCTTTTGTCAGCAGAGCATCTCCCGAAAGAAGCGCAATATCTTCTCCATACACTTTATGATTGGAAGCTCTGCCACGACGTAAATCATCATCATCCATACAAGGAAGATCATCATGAATCAAAGAATAGGTATGCACCATCTCCAGCGCACAGGCAAAGGGGAGCGCCTTTTCGGGCTCCCCTTTGCAGATTCCGCAGAATTCCAGTACCAGAATCGGACGAAGACGTTTTCCGCCTGCCAAAAGGCTATATCGCATAGATTCCGTCAAATTGGCGATCAATCCCGTCTCTTCCGGAATATAAACCTCCAGCGCTTGATCAATTAATTGGCAAAGCTTTTTTAGTTTTAAATCAAATTCAAGCTTCATTAATGGTTTCCTCCCCGGTCAAAGTACGAACCTTCTGTTCTGCTTTTTCCAGCGTCTCATAGCAATATTTGCTGAGCTTAGCTCCTTCTTCGTAAAGCTTCAATGATTCTTCCAGAGAAACTGTAGAATCCTGCAAAGAAGCTACAATTTCTTCCAACCGGGAAACTGCCGATTCAAACGTCATTTTTGATTTCATACTTGCTCCTGTTCCAAAACGCGGCACTTAAGTGCCCCATTTTTCAGTCTGAGATGAAGGATTTCGTCCGGTGCCGCCTCTGAAGCATTCTCCAAAATAGTACCGTCTTCTTTCTTAATGACCGCATATCCGCGGCCAAGCACCTTTAAAGGACTCAGCGCATCGAGCTGTGCCATAAGCTTTGAAAGCTTTTGATGGCTTTTTTCCAAAGGTCGATTGAAAGACTCTCCTAGTGCCGTTGTTACCCGGTCTAACTTTTGCCGTTCAAGGTTCATACGATTCTGCAAAGAATTTCTGAGGACCTCATCTGTATGCAAAAGATTTCTCAGCACCTCTCCGCGATCCGGCACTGCCAGTTCCGCAGCAGCACTGGGAGTCGGCGCACGCAAATCTGCCACAAAATCACAAATCGTAAAATCTGTCTCATGACCAACCGCCGAAATAATCGGAATTTTCGATTCCGCCACCGCTCGCGCCACACATTCCTCATTAAAAGCCCAAAGATCTTCGATACTGCCGCCGCCTCTTCCGACAATCAAAACATCGGCGGCTTTTTCGCGGTTAAAACGTGCAATCGCCTCTGCGATCTGCTGCGCTGCTCCTTCTCCCTGCACTAATACAGGGCAAAGGACCACTTCGCTTAAAGGCCATCGGCGGGAAAGAATATTTAAAATATCACGGACTGCCGCTCCGGTGGGAGAAGTGACAACGCCGATTCTTTCCGGACATCTTGGAAGTGCTTTTTTGTGCTCTTCTGCAAAAAGCCCTTCTTTCTCCAATCGATTTTTCAGCTGTTCAAAAGCGATTGCCAGAGCACCGGCTCCTACCGGCTGCAATTCATTCACATAAAATTGATACTGGCCGGTCACTTCATAAAGAGAAACTTTTCCACAGGCCAGCACCTTCATGCCGTCTTCCGGTTTAAAGCGAAGTCTGCGGGCATTTCCTGCAAACATCACCGCCTTAATTACACCGCCTGAATCCTTCAGAGAAAAATAAAGATGGCCGGAACGATAATGATCGGTAAAATTAGAGATTTCGCCCTGCACGTAAACGGCCTGCAGATTGCGGTCGCCTTCCAAAATGGATTTGACATAGGTGTTGAGCTGAGTAACTGTCAAAACATTGGTATGTGCATTCATAGCATTCCCTCCCGCAAAGCAGTCAATACTGCAATTCCTGCTGCATTATCCGCAGAGAAGACCGGTTCTGCAAAAAAGGCCTGATACTTTTTGGAGATGCCCTCTTTTAGAAAAGTATTGGACATCACGCCTCCCGCAAATACAAGAGGGAGGCCCGGACGCTCTTTGAGCAATGCCTTTGTAATATTGCACAGTGCTTCCAAGATAAAGGACAGGCAATATTTTGCGGTATCTTCTTTTTCCGCGCCTTCCTGCAGCATCTTTCGGCACTGATTTTCGACTCCGGAAAGCGAACAGTCACAGCCTTTCATCGGCACATGGACTTTAAAGGTTTTTTTTGACTGCTGCGCAAGCTTTTCAAGCTGCGGTCCTGCCGGAAAAGGCAGTCCCAAAAGGCCGCCTACGCGATCGATTGCTTGTCCAGCTTTTAGATCCAGCGAATGTGCCACAAGTTCCATGGGGATTTCCGGATCTGGAAGCACATGGAGTGCTTCCGTTGTTCCACCTGATACATGAAAGGCATAAAATTCTTTTCCGATCAGGTCAAGTTGCCCGGAAGAATAAAGAGCCGCAGCGATATGCCCCTGCTGATGGGACCATTTAAAAAGCGGAACATTGAGCGCCGCCGCTAATGCTCTGCCGACTCCTTCCCCTACGGTAAAACAAGGCATATAGCTGCCATCTACCGCTCTCGGCCGAGAAGAAACACCAACAGCTCCAATTTCTCCATGAGGAGCAGACAATAGCTTTTCCAAAATTTCCGGCAGCTGCTGCGTATGGTGAAAAACCGCATCACTTTGACGCAAACCGAGCGTTCCCGGTTTTACGGGGAGAAGCTTTTTCTGCTGTCTTACTCCGTCCACTGGATTCCAAAGCGCCGCAGAGGTCGTATAATTGCTGGTATCGATTCCCAAACACTCAATCATGCTGTTCCAATTCCTTTGCGACGCTTCCCAAAACACCATTTAAAAATTTTGGGTCTTCTGCGCCGCCATATTTTTTCGCAAGATCTACCGCCTCGTTGATCGAAACGCTCACTGGAATTTCTTCTTCCCATTTCATCTCATAAATACAAAGCCGCAAGAGGGAAATGCACACTTTAGAAAGGCGATTCATCTTCCAACTCTTCGTATAGCGCGAAATGATCTCATCAATCTCATCAAGATGTGATTCGACTCCCTTTGATTCTTTTTCTGCAAAAGGATCCGCCCGAAATTCTTCTGACTCTTCCGCGTCTGTGATGATCTCATCAATGCTCCCATGATTGATGTTTTGCTGAAACACCAGAATAAATGCCTGTTCTCTCGCTTCGCGTCGTTTCATAAAGCCTCCTAATTTTTTAAAAAAATAAACCCTCCAATTTGTGGAGGGTTTTGATGACAAAATAACATTCGATTTTCAAACATCCACGGCTTTATTATACCACGAAAATTCTCCAGAACAACTATTATTTGCTCTCGATAATTTTAATTTTATCATAAGTAACGCCGGTCTGACCAACAACAATATCTTTAATCAGCATGACGGCTTCGGACATTTCCTTATCGCCTTTGCTGACAACTACATTGCAGGTTCCATTTTGCAAATATACGACGCAATCGCTGAACCCTTTTGCTTTAATTAGATTTTCGGCATTATTTTCCTGCTGAATATTTTGTGCAATCTCTGCCGCCTTCGTTACGGCTTCTTTCTTGGCATCTTCACTGGAAGAAACATCTGATGTGACCTTCTCCAAAAGTTCTACTGACTGATCTCTGGCCTTCTGACGGGTAAGCCGTGCCTGCGTAAAGCTGTCGCTGCTGCCGGAAGCTGCAGAAGAAGTCGTCATTTCTTCAGAGGAATCAGCCACCGAAGAAGTGCTCGGATCTGCATTGACAAGCTGTGCCTGACCCAATTCTTTTTCCGAAGCCGTTGTTCCGGCCATCTGCACTGTATTGCCCCCTGCAAACTGCCAGTTAAGATAAACCGCCGCGCCTAACGCTACGACTAAAGCTGCCAGAATCACCTGACGTTTTCCCATTTTCATCTGAAACTCCTCCTTGTCATGAATAAAATAAGTATTTCAGGAATCAGAACGCACCACACAGACTCTGGCAGAACTAATTCCCACCGCCGTTGTTACTGCCGAAATGATTTTCTCCTGTACAGCAGGATTATCAGCGCCTGGGCAAGTAACAACAACGCCTTGAATTTTCGGCTGCTGCTGCGTAATTTCCACTGGATGCTCATTCCCATTTGCGTCTTTTACAAGAATATATTTCGTTTCAAGGCTGCTATTATCAGTATTTCTGCTTCCGGAAGAATCCTGGGCCTTCTGGGTTGTCTTTTTTTCTTCTGTTGCATAGACCTGCGCCGTTCCCTGTTCCAGCGTCACCAAAACATGCGGCGTTCCGGCACCCGAAATCTGAGAAATCAGTTCGCTCAAGCGCTGCTCCATCTGCGCTGTATAATCCTGATTACTCTCCTGGGAAGAAACCGCAGAAGCGGCGGTCTGTACAGACTGCTGTGTTTCTTTTCCGGTTTTTCCGAAAACAGAGCTAAGAAAAATCAGTGCAATTCCCGCAAACGCAAGAATCAAAACAATTTTTCGGCTGAAATCGTGCTCCATCAGTCTTTTAAAAAAGTCCTTCTTTTCAGCTTCCATCTGTTTTCACCTCCGTCTCGAGTCCCAGAGATTTGGCTAAAAAATCCCGGATATCCTCTTTGGAAGCAGACTCCGATATTGGCAGCGTCACGATAACTTTGGTAATGTGTATGCTTCCATCCTCGCTATTATCCATCAAAACGGACACGTCTGTGCAGCTAAGTGATTTTTTTTTGAGTTCTGACCTGACAAGCCCCACAATGCTGCTTTTGGCCGCTTCTACATATTGATCATCCACCGCCTTAGAAAGCGTTGAATCCGGCGTTTTCTGAGAAGTGGCACGATCCAATTTTTCGGAAACTTCCGGAACGACATCCTTTAATGGGGCAATCAAAACACACAGAACCAGCGCTCCCATGACAAGGCGTACCAATTTTGCCGTAGAGCCGCTTGGCAACAAAAACTGCAGCATTGCAGAAGCCACCGCTACCAGGCAGATACCGACTGCCCATGATTCAATCATGCAGTATTTCCCCCTCCAACGATTACCAAAAGCACACTGGAAACAGTCAGTACGGTCAGAGAACAAATCAGAATGGCAAGAAGAGTTTCCATTACAGAAGAGCATGCCCTTAAAAGATCGGAAAGCTCTTTCAAAGCAAAAATGTCGCCCACCCCTGCACAAAAGCTAAGCAGGATAATCCAGACAAGGCAACTAAGAATCGACGGCAAAAAAATGATTGCTTCTGCAAGCAATACAAAAGCCCCTACACCAGACTTTAAAATTCCAACGCACCCACTTACCGTATGGATCGCTTCGCTCAAAGCGCTTCCCACAACCGGCACAAAACTACTGACCACAAATTTTGCAGCGCGGTTGCCGCCGGTATCCACTGAAGTAGAAACCATTTGGCGCATCGTCAAAAGGCCAGTAAAAACCGTCATCAAAAATCCCAGAATCCACTTGACTCCTTTGGAAAACGCCTGACAGATTCCAGAAAGTTTGAGGTCTGGCGAAAGGGAAGAAACGATCGAGATTGCTAGGAAAATACGCATAGCAGGTGCAAGAATTTGTGCCGAAATCAATTCGACCCCATTACCGGCTGCTGCTGTCAAAAGCTGCCATGACGCCGCAGAAACCGGTTGTCCTCCCGCAAGAAGGATTCCTCCCATAATCGGAATGGTTGCCAGCGAAAATCCAGCCGCAGTTTTAATCACTGCACAGGCGGCAACGATCGAATAAATCAGCGGTTCTACCACGCAAACACAAACGCAAAGAGCGCCCACCACTCCAACGGCGCTCCCAATTTCTTCTGTCCCAACCGAAAGCCTTAGTGCACTGACCATCGCGCACAGGACCATAATTGCTACAGAAGAAGCTGCCGCTTTTAATGGGGTCGATCCCTCTTTGCCCGTTAACCCAAACACCATAGAAAAAAACTCTTGGGGTGTGATCTTTCCGATATTCCGAAAATCCCCGTTCACCGCGCCCAAGTGATTCATCAGCTCTTTTGTGGAATCCGGAAGCTCTCCCCAAAGGCTATTTGCTCCACTTTTTTCCACCTGTTCCTGATAGAGGTCTTCCGATACGCTTTCTCCCGTTTCTTCTGCCATGACCCGTGGAGTATTTAAGAAAAAGAGCAAAAGAATTAGGAAAAAAGCAATCAAAAATTTTGTCTTTTTTTTCTGTATTCCTATCACTTTTGGAACACCGCCTTTTCTGGTTCCTTTTATCCGGAAGTGATCAGAGACGCTGCAATCGCTGCAATTTGCTCAAAAAGCGGAAGTGCAAAAATCAGGATTTCCACCCGACCTGCAAGTTCTACTTTTGCGGCCAATGAGCTTTCTCCGGAATCTCTGCACGCATCCGCTGCAAATTGCGTCAGAAAACTAACTCCCAATGTTTTGATCAAAATCGCGCCAAACTCCGCTTTAATCCCCGCGCTCTGAAATAAGCTCGTCAATTCACTTATTGCAGGCAGCACATTCTTTAAAATCTGCAGAGTAATTAAAACCCCGGCAGCGATTCCCAATGCCAGAGCCTGCTCTCCATTCTGCCGGCGAAGCAGGAGAATGATTGCCAGAGAAAGGAGCGCGATTCCGAGAATCCCAAACAGTGTCATTTTGATTCCCCGCTAAAGGCCAAAAATAGATTTGATTGTCCCAAAAAGGGTACTGATCTGCTGAACAATCATCATCAGCACTACAATTAATCCGGCAAGCGTCGTCATCATCGCCTGTTCCTCCCTGCCGGAACGTATCAAAAGCTGATTCAAGACCGCAACAATAATCCCAATAGCGGCAACTTTAAAAATAAAATCCACATCCATGAATTTCCCTCCATTTTCAGCAGAGAAGTAATGCTGCCGCAGCACCACCAAAAAGTCCCAACATGCGATAAAGCTTCCCCTTTTTCTTTTCGTCTTCTTCTGCTTTTAAAAGTGTCTTTTTTGTAAGGCTGCCGCATAAGCTGCAATGATTTAGTTGCCCCTGCGTATCACTCGCTCCAAATCCTTCTCCAAACTGGCTGAGAAGTTCTCGATCCTCCTCGCAAAGGACTGGACTCGCCTCTGCCTTTTTCCACGCCTGCGGAAAAGATTCTCCAGCTTTAAGTGCTGCAAAAAGCGGTGACATAAAGTCAAGACTTTTTCCATGGCGCATGCAAATTTCTTCTACCGGCATCCCTTCATAGGAAACTTCTGTTGCTGCATTATCAAGAAAAATACAAAAATTTTTAAGTCTGGTTACCCGGTCATGCAGTTTCTTCGACTCCAGATATCCCGCTGTGGCTCCCGCTAAAAGAAGAAAAACCGCCCCGATCCACTTGAGCAAGAAGATCACCTGCCCTCAATAATTGCTGAATATGTCCCGGTACCCCGTGTGACAAAAGTGCTATCCTTTGAAAAGCGCCGCTTTGGAGCAGCGCTTTGGTCTGTGGACGATGTAAAAGCTCCGAAAGGCTTCCAGCATGGATACTTGCAATCACCGCTGCACCCGCATTTACGCTCTGCACCAGTGCCTGTGCTTCTCCCAATCCTCCCAGCTCATCACAAATCAGATATTCCGGTGACATCGACCGCACCGCCAGAAGAATTCCATCGACTTTTTGAAAGCCATCCAAAACGTCGCAGTTAAGGGAACTCCAAGCAGGTATTCCGTTATTGACCCCACAGATTTCACCACGTTCATCGATAACCGTCACCTTATGAATTGCTGAGTTTTGTCCACCGGAAAGATACATGGCAATATCCCTCAAAAGCGTTGTCTTACCGGAAGCAGGAGGCCCCGCAAGGAGCAAGCCTCCTTCTAGAATTTCTGGTCTTTTGAGCAATGCACCTGCACATCCGGGAACCGCTCTCGCAATTCTAATATTTAAAGAAGATACATCCCGAATCCCCGTCTGCTTTCCTTCCCGATAAACGGCTGTCCCACAGACTCCAACTCGATGACCGCCCTGCAGGGTCAAAAAGCCGGTACGAATCTGTTCCTGATGACTATAAATAGAATAGCTGCACATCTCCCGAAAACTTTCCTGCAAATCTTCCATCGATGCACATAATCCCTGCTCCTGCTGCAGCGTAACGCCTTCATGATTTAGAAACCATGTGACTCCTTTTCCCCAAAGGCAAATTGGTCTGCCTGCACGCAGCCGAATCTCTGAAATGGAAGTCTGTATTTGGGGCGGTAATGCGCGCAGCAAATCCCGGATTCTGGGAGCAATCGGTGCTGTTGCTTCCCGAAAGCTTTTTTCAGGATTTTCCATGTTCTTGTCCCACCTTTCATTATCACAGGTATATGGACGAGCCGAAAAAAATAGAACCTGACAAAAGAAAAAGCCGCCGGCTTTTAAAACCGACGGCAAAATTTTTCTATTTAATTTTCATTTAACAATTTTAAAAAGTCATCTTCCGAGAGAATCGGGACTCCAAGTTTCTGTGCCTTTTCCAGCTTACTGCCGGCTTCCTCTCCGGCAAGCACATAGCTTGTTTTTTTCGAGACACTCCCGCTGACCTTTCCGCCAAATTTCTCAATAACGGAGGAAGCTTCTGAACGAGTCATTGTCGGAAGAGCTCCGGTCAGCACAAAGGTCTTTCCTGCAAAACGTGTATCCTGTACCTCTCTATGAGAAGTCATATTCACGTTCGCATCGGAAAGGTGTCCGATCAATTCTCCAGTCGCAGGAAGGTCAAAAAATTCCCGAATACTTTGCGCCATGATCTCTCCGAATCCTTCAATCGAAACAATTGTTTCCACGGAAGCTTCAAAGATCTCTTTGATATCCAAAAAACGTCCGGCCAAAAGTTTTGCAGCTTTCTGACCAACGTGCGGGATTCCCAATCCGTAAAGAAGACGTGATAAGTCGTTCCCCTTGGAACGCTCGATGGCAGAAAGAAGATTCTGCGCAGATTTTTTTCCCATTCGTTCCAAGCTCAGAAGCTGCGGCTCGGTCAAGTGATAAAGATCAGCCGGAGAACGCACCAGTTCTTTTCCGATGAGCTGATCGATCACAGCCGGCCCCATTCCATCGATATCCATCGCGTCCCTGCTTGTAAAATGGATCAAATGTCTCGTAAGCTGTGCAGGACAATCTGCGTTGGTACAGCGTAACGCAGATTCTCCCTCTTCCCGCATCACCGGACTTCCGCAGGAAGGACAAACCTTCGGCAGAAAATACGGCTCAGAATTTTCCGCATGAGAAATCACCCTGACAATTTCCGGAATGATCTCTCCGGCTTTTCTCAGACAGACCCTATCTCCCACCCGAATATCTTTTTCAGAAATAAAATCCTGATTATGAAGTGTTGCACGGCTAACGGTAGTTCCCGCCAAGGTAATCGGTTCAAACACGCCGGTAGGTGTCAAAACGCCGGTCCGTCCGACGTTTACTTCAATCGAAAGAAGTGTTGTTTCCTTTTCTTCCGGCGGATATTTAAACGCTTCTGCCCACTTTGGAAACTTTGCGGTACTGCCCAGCGATGCACGCTGCGCAAAATCATTCACTTTGACAACAGCGCCATCAATCGAATAATCAAATTCTCCGCGTCTTTCACCGATTTCCCGAATATGCGCGATCGCTTCTTCAATATTCTGACAGACCTTATAAAACGGGGAAACAGTAAAACCGAGTCTTCTTAAATATTCCAGCGATTCATTATGGCAGGAAAGCGTTTCGCCCGAAACCTGCTGAACATTAAAAACAAAAATATCAAGGACACGGGAAGCGGTGATTTTGGGGTCTTTTTGCCGCAGAGATCCAGCTGCTGCATTGCGCGGATTTTTAAATGGTTTCTCCCCATTCAGTTCCTGACGGGCGCAAAGCTGCCAGAAGCTCTGATGAGACATATAAACTTCTCCGCGAACCTCCAGATAAGGGACCGGTTCTTTCAGCGTTTTCGGAATGGTTCGAATTGTTCTTAAATTTTCAGTAACATCTTCTCCAACTGTTCCATCCCCGCGGGTAGAACCCCGAAAAAATTTTCCATCTCGATATTCAAGTGAAACCGAAAGGCCATCAAATTTTGGTTCTACCACATAGGTGACTTCCGGCACAGTTTCTCTTACACGGCGGTCGAAATCACGCATCTCTCCCTCAGAAAAAGAATCGTGAAGACTCTCCATCACAACTTCATGCGTTACTTTCTGAAACGTATTCAAAGCTGGCCCGCCGACTCTGCGAGTTGGGGAATCCAACGTACGCAATTCCGGAAATTCCCGTTCTAGACTTTCAAGTTCACGATAGAGCATATCATATTCATAATCGTCAATTTCCGGTGCATCCTCTACATAATACTTGCGATTATGATAATTGATCTGCTCTATCAGTTCTCGAATTCTTTTTTCTGCTTCCTCCCGTTGCACAGAAAGCACCTCCGTCATTTTATTTTCCACTTGCCATAAATACCGGCACTTCGCCCACAATGACAGTTTCCGCTACAGGAACATCTGTAGAAAAGTCAGTGGTAGAATCCACTCCCGGCAGATAAGCATATAATTGCGCATTTAATTCCAGATCAATTTGCTGCCGTGTCTGGTTTACACCGGCGTCTTCAAAAACATTATGAAATTCTGCCGTAACGTTGCCGCTCAAAGTAACCCGCAGAGGAATCCCCGGTCCACGCCCGTGGAATAATTCTCCACCGAGCAACGTTCCCAGAGGGACTGTCAGGTCTTCGTTGCCCTGATTACTGAGCGTGTCTTGGACCGTTTCGACCAAATGAGACTTTAGTTCGTTCATCTTTACGACATTACTGCTAATGGAAAGCACTTTTCCATTAGCATCCCGCTGAATTACCGCAAAATCGCTATAGGAAACGCCGCTGCTTTCCAGTTCTTTCTGAACAGCGACACTCACCATCTGAGCAGCATAGCGTTTTGCTTCCAGGGCAGCCAAATCGCGCATCAAAGGCTTTAGTTTGAACTCCAACGCAATGATGATTCCTACAACAGCCACTATAGCCAACAATCCTCTCCATGGAATGCGGCTGCGCCTATATCTCCACCTTCGCACAGATGATTCCCCCTTTTGCTTCTATCTTCTATATTAGCAAAAAGAAAAATTTGTGTGAAAGGAAAAAATAAATTTTTAAAAAAGGACGCAAAGGACCATTTCCGGCCTCTTCACGCCCTTTTAAAAATTCTTAGAAAATCTTATTCTTCGCTCTGTTCTTTCTCTTGGTTCTCTTCCAAGAGTTTACGCATGGAAAGGCTTACACGATGACGGTCGAAATCGATATCCGTAATTTCTGCATTGACCTTTTCGCCGATCATCGGATTGAAAAGCCACAGGATGTTCTGCAGATGGGCGAAAAGGTCAATGCAGAAATTACGGATATC
>DIQY01000084.1:0-6411 GCA_002424295.1 Ruminococcaceae bacterium UBA5450
CAGGCATCAAATGTAGCACCGCCCCAACACTCTAGGGAATGGAACCCGACCTGATCCAGTTTTCCCAGGATCGGTGTCATATCCTCGATAGGCATACGGGTTGCGATCAAAGACTGATGTGCATCGCGCAGGACTGTTTCTGTAATACCAATTTTTTTTGTCATTATGGTTACCCCCTCAGCAAATAATTACAAGGGGAGCACCTGCGTCAACAGTATCCCCTTTATTTACACACAAGCTCTTAATTGTTGCATCATGAGGTGCAACAATTTCATTTTCCATTTTCATAGCTTCAAGACTTAAAAGGATCTGACCTGCTTTGACAGAATCCCCAGGTTTAACATTGATACTCATCACATTTCCTGGCAGTGGACTTTCAACTGTTTCTGCATTTGCAGAAGACTGAGCAACGGGTGCAGCCGAAGCTTTTACCGGAGCAGGAGCTGGAGCAACCGGCCGAGGTACTGGCATCGGCTTATACTGAGGATCCGGTGCAGCGACTGGAGCTGCTGCAAACGTTCCATTAACCTCTTCGACCTGAACGTCATAAGCAGTTCCATTTACCGTGATTTTCAGATTTTTCATGCAAATAAGTCCTCCTAAACTTTCAAAAGATTTCAATACAATGCATATATCTATGACTTGTTGTGATTTCATTTAGAGCTGGATATTATTGTGCTTTTTCGGAAATGTATGTACACATTTTTCAGAAAGCATCGTCAAGTCTTTTTGAATTTGGCTGCGAGTCTCTTCCGGCCCAATTGCGTTTTCAATTAAGCCCTGCGCCGCTGCCTGCAACGGGGAAGCTTCTGTTTTTCGGTCTTCCTCAATCATTTTTTTGCGGTCCGAAATAGAATCTTTCAGCTTATCATTCCAAAGAAAGGCAGCGGCTGTTTCGGGAGCAAGTGCAGAAATAACAAGCTTGCGGCCATGCAACTACGCTGTCTGCATTTGCACCTTTTCCAGCAACTGCAATATATACAGAGCTATAAGTATCCCCAACCGCAATGGTAACTTCAGCTGCAGTCGCTTCTGCATAGGCACTGCTCAGCATAGAAGCTGCGCGTAGAGATAAAAAGCCTTTCGCATTTACGAAAGAAACGACTGGAACACTAAATGCGTCGCAAAAGCGAATAAACCGCTGCCAAACAGGGATTCCAGAAGTTGATGGCCTCTGGTTTTACCTGCAGCATCACAGACTTGATTTCTAAACATCATTGCTATAACAAAATAATTATAGACGATTCTGTTTCGCTTGGCAAGTATTTCAAATAAAACAAATTTTTAACGATTTGAGTTGCGTTTAAAATTTTTCTTATGGGAAGAGGAATCCTCTCCCTCATTTTTCAAAGGTGCACCATGCTTTGCTTCGTTTTGAAGCCCATTCAATTCCTCTGCAGTAAGATAACGCCATTCTCCGGGTTTCAGCATTCCCAGCCGAACAGGACCCATCGCAATTCTTTTCAAACGCGCTACTTCAAGTCCCATTGCTTCGCACATCTTGCGAATTTGGCGATTTCTTCCTTCGTGCAGAACAATTTCCAAAACAACTCGTCCCGGTTCTGTTTTCAGCACTCGCACTTGAGCCGGAGCTGTTTTGTACCCATCAATTTCCATTCCAAGCTCAAATTGAAGAAGCTGTTCTTCGGTAATGGATGGATGCACCGTTACTCGATAGACCTTAGGTACATGTTTAGAAGGATGTGTCATCGCATTTGCAAAATTGCCGTCATTCGTCATCAGGAGTAAGCCTTCACTCTCTCTATCAAGGCGCCCTACGGGATAAACACGCGTCGGTACATCCTGCACTAACTGTGCAACACATTTTCTTCCCATTTCATCCTGCATGGTAGTAATGAATCCTCTCGGCTTATGGAGCATCAAATAAACTTCATTCACACGGGTATTGAGGAGTCTTCCTTCTACAGAAATCTGATCATGCTTTGGATCCGCCTTATCCCCTATCGCAGCAGTTTTTCCATTTACTTGAACTTTTCCTGCTTCTATCATAGATTCCGCTTTTCGGCGTGAAGCGACCCCGCTGTCTGCAAGGATTTTTTGTAATCTAATTTTTTCTGCCATTTTGATTTCTCCTCATTTTTCATTCTTTCCGACTTTACGAAAAGCAAGACGTCCAAAATTGTTTTATTCGATCAAAGATTGACTGTTTGCTTTTTTCTTCAGACACATCCGAATCTGCAAGGATCGGAGTCTGTGAAATGATCTGCCCATTTAAGCGATAGACAATTCTCCCAACGCACTGTCCCTTTTCTATCGGAGCATACAAAAATTGCGGCAATTCAACCGTGCGTTCCGGATAACTATCTTTAGAGAGAACAACGGTATCCCCCAGTTGGCCCTGCACTTCTATTACTGTTTCGCCTGTCGCAGAAGGAACCTCGGCCGTAAAAGACCGATCATCAAAAGTGATAGCCTGAAGCTTCTGAAACCCTTCATCCAATAGCTTTTGGTGATCATTCCAATCGTCCGGTGCATTCAAAGTAACTGCCACTATACGCACCCCATCACGTTCCGCTGCAGACACCAAACAGCGTCCCGCCTTTTTGGTGAATCCGGTTTTTACTCCAATACACCCCTGGTAAAAACTTAAAAGCCGATTATGGTTTGCATACATCCGTTTAATTTGCGGATTCATAAACTCTACTTGAATTGATTTCTGTGAAACAATCTTTTGAAAAGCAGAGTTTTTCATTGCTGCACAGGTAAGTTTTGCCATATCAGCCGCAGTGGAATAATGTGCATCATCATCTAGCCCGGAAGGCGTAACGAAATGCGTATGATCCATATCAAGTTCTTTGGCCCTTTGATTCATTCGTTCCGAAAATTCAGCTGCGCTTCCGTCAATCGCAATCGCAGCTGAATTTGCAGCATCATTCCCAGAAACGCTGAGCATTCCTGCCGCAAGGCTGCTCAGACGCAGCTGCTCTCCTGGCTGAAGTCCCATAGAAGAGCCTTCCACCGCTGTCATTTGTTTTGTAATGGTAACCACTTTATCATCTTCGGCAGCCTGTTCCAAAGTGATCAAGGCTGTCATGATTTTTGTAGTGCTTGCCATTGCGCATTCCTGATTTTCATTTTTTGCCCATAAGATTTCCCCGCTATCTGCGTTTACCAAAACTGCACTTTCTGCCGAAACAGAAATATCTTGGGCATTAGCGGGAATCAAAAAAGCAGCTAAAATAATCAGAACAATTCCAATTCTCAAAAATCCTTTTTGATACAAAACAACCACCTGCCACTGAATCATATGCAGGCGGCTGCTTAAAAATGTTGTTTAAAAATTAGACTTGGGGATCTTCAATTGGATTTTCTTCTGATGATTTTTCTTTTTTAGCTTCCTTTTTCTCCTTGCTTTCTTTTACAAAACTGCTGATCTTGTCGACGACGTCCGGCACCATTCCGACAATTCTGTCAGCAGAAGAATTATATGGATCGATCTGCAGCATTTTAACATTTCCATTGCTGATCGTAATAAAGGCAACAGGAGAAATTGTTACGCCCGCACCGGCACCGCCTCCAAAAAAGCTCTTATCCGTTTGCACTTTGGAAGCAAAATCTGAGCCACCGGAAGCAAAGCCATAACTAATCTTTGAAACAGGAATGATAATCGTCCCGTCCGGAGAGGTAATCGGATCTCCAATGATGGTATTGATATCCACCATTTGTTTGATTTTCTCCAGCGTTGTCCCCATAAGTCCTTCAATTGGATGTTCGCTCATTTGATACACCGCTTTCTTCTAAAATAAATAGTTTTATATTTTTTCCATTTTTCGAAATTTTATAAAATGAAACAGAGTTTGGACTGCTGCAATCAAAAGCCAAATTGTCAACACATGAAATTTCAATTCGAAGTTAACAGAGGATTTTTTCTTGTCAAAATCAGGGGCTACCGACGCTGTAAACTGATAAAATTGGGCAGCTTCTGTCAGCATTGCCACAGCAGGATAAATTACCGCGCAGGCCTGTCCATAAAGGATTGCGGTCTTTGCTGCGTCTTCCGTTGAAACGCTTACTTCGCAAACCAATTTTTTGATATGAAAATGCGTAAACAGCTTTTTAATCGGCTCCGTAACCTGTTCCACAAATTTTTTGACAAGATCGATCATTCCGCCAAGTCCGCGTTCTTTAAAAAGATTCTTCCATTTGGACTGATCTTTTTGAGAATCTGTATCCTCTTTTTTCTCCTTTGATTTTTCTGCCTTTTTCCCTTTCTGACTGGCTTTTTCTTTTTCTTTCGAATTTTCAGGCGAAAAAGTATAGGTCAAAAATAAAAATCTAATTTTTGCACAAAAACTTTCTTGATAAATCATCGTGACACAAAGAGGAGAGAAAAGCAAAATCAGCAAAATCCCTAATATGACCCAAAGGACTATCATATCGTTTCTCCACTTTTCATTTCTAATTCATCTAGCTGAGATTTCTCCATCGGTTCTGTGGAATCATCTTCCGCTTTCTTCTGCACAGAAGGAAGTTCTTCTAAAGAGGAAATTCCAAAGCAGCGTAAAAAGGCGGAAGTTGTTCCATAAAGAAGAGGTCTTCCAGGAAGCTCCAGTCTGCCGCGCTCCTCAATTAACCCTTTCTGCATCAGACTTCCGAGAACCCCCGAACAATCCACTCCGCGGATTTGCTCTACAAAAGCCTTCGTTACCGGCTGGTTATAGGAAATAATCGCAAGAACCTCCATTGCTGCCTGAGAAAGCGGTGTATTGCGTCGAATTTCCAAGAGCGACCGAATCTGAGAAGCAAACTCCGGTCTGCTGCACATCTGAAAAGAATCCTCTAATTGAAGGATTTGAATTCCTCCCTGACGAGTATTAAAATCCGTCATTGTTTCTTCTGCAGCTTTTTGAGCCTGTGCTTGTGTGAGATTCAAGACCTCAGCAATGCGGGAAACAGAAAGAGGATCGCCGCTTGCGAAAAGAAGTGCTTCTATTGTGGAATTCAGATCTTGTTTTTCCATGGCACTCTTTTTCTCTCCTTTACGATCGTTACTCTCGCAGAATCATAATCCCCATCTATACGAATTCGCTTTCCCTTGACAAGTTCCAATACCGCCAAAAAAGCCGCAACCAATTCTGAACGATCATTTTTGTGGACAAAAAGTTCTCGATAAGGCATTTGAGGCTTTTTCCAGAGACTACGCAGAACAAAAACAATCTGTGAAGCGACAGAAACGATCCTATGAGAAACAATTCCGGAAAAGCTCTCTTGAGAAGGTTTCTGAGGGATTTGTTTTTTCCCGAGTGTATTTACATATGCGTTGTAAAGTTCTTCTGGAAGATGATGTCGACGATAGGTATAATCCGGCTCGATCTCTTCCGGAACCCGCACAAAGTGATCCATTTGAAACTTTTCTTTTAAAAGAGCAGCAATACGCTTACACTCTTCATATTCCAACAACTGTCCACTCAATTCCGCTTTCATTTGGTCTGCTTCTTCGTGCTTTGGCAAAAGATAAACTGTTTTAATATAGACAAGGCGTGTTGCCATCTCTAAGAATTCACTGGCCACATCCATATTTTCAGCTTTTGCTGCATTAATTTGAGCCATATACTGATCCAAAACTTCAGCGATTGGAATATCACAAATATTCAGTTTGTTCTTGCGGATCAGATAGAGTAATAAATCCAAAGGTCCTTCAAAAGCCTCTAGCTGATAGGTTAGCTTTTCCATCTTTCCCTCGTTTTATTAATCATTATACAAATCCAAAAAGCCGAAATGGAAGATCTGCAATACCATTGATTCCATTATAAAATAAATTATTCAGAAAAGTGAGTGGAAGGTCTAAAAAGCCCATAAAAAGAACCATAATCAAAATAAGGGAAATCGCATTTTGATATTTGTAATAATTATATAAAGCCTGAGAAGAAAGAAATCCTCCAACAATTTTAGAGCCATCCAGCGGTGGAATCGGAAGCAAATTAAAGACGGCTAAAGAAATATTAATACCGATATAATAGCTGAAAAACTGCCACACCGGCGTTGCCAAGTTCATGTGAAAAGGCAGAACTAAAATCCGCAGAATCAAAGCACCAACAAGAGCCGCCACTAAATTAGAGAGAGGCCCTGCTAAAGCAGTCAGTACCATATCACGCTTTGGGTTTTTAAAATTTCGGGCATCTACCGGAACAGGCTTTGCCCACCCATATCCGAAAAGCAAAAGGCAAAGCGTCCCCATTGGGTCCATACTTGCAATTGGATCCAATGTTAGGCGTCCTTGATATTTTGCCGTATTGTCACCTAATTTTAAGGCGACCCATCCATGTGCACATTCATGGAGCGGAAGGACTAAAAAGATAATGAGCAACATGGCAAAAATACCAGAAATCAACGTGCTCATATTCACTCTGTTGCCGCTCATGATACTTTGAATCATGTTGAAAAGCATAT
>DIQY01000084.1:6646-6787 GCA_002424295.1 Ruminococcaceae bacterium UBA5450
AACTAAAAAACAAGGACTTACAAAGTGATGCAAAAGGAATCGAAAAAAACACTTGCATTTTAAGTTGGGGTCTTGTATAATAATGTTGTTGTGTAAAAATTCATTTATCCATATATAAAAGGAGGTGCAGACTCATGGCAA
>DIQY01000089.1 GCA_002424295.1 Ruminococcaceae bacterium UBA5450
ATCACCACATGTTCCGCCTCCATTCCATAATATCCGTTTTATTATATCACAGTTCTTTTTCGAAGAAAAGACGAATTCTTTTTCTGAAAAGCTTTGTAAACTTTTCTCATATTTTATTGTGTTTTTATAAAAAACGTGTATACTAAAGCCAAAATGATTCCCAGAAGGTGAGATAAAGATGCTGGAAAATGTAAATTTAAAGGAACAAATTGAAAAAGAATCTTATAAAAAACAAATTACACCAATTAAAGAGGCTCTTTTTTCATTAGAATCACCCTTAAAAAAAGAAAAACTTCCGGTAATTATCCTATTTGAGGGCTGGGGAGCCGCTGGAAAAGGGCGTGTCATTGGAGAACTCATCAAAAATTTTGATCCGCGATGGTTTCAAGTGGTTTCCACTGTACCTGCCACGGCAGAAGAAAAGCGATATCCAATTCTGCGGCGGCATTTTATGGAACTTCCAGAAGCTTCGCAAATGATGATTTTCGACCGCAGCTGGTATATGGAAGTTTCCACAGGCCGTTTGGAAGATGAGATCGACGACCGAACCAATTTGCAGCGAATCGAAGAGATTAATGCTTTTGAACGAAACCTTACCAATAATGGTTACCTCATTTTAAAATTTTTTCTGCACATTAGCGCAAAAGAGCAAAAGGAGCGCTTCCAAAAACTGGACAGCGACAAAGATACAGAATGGCGAGTCACTCCAACAGATTGGCGCAGGAACCGCCAGTATGATAAATATTATCAGATCTTCGACGAAATGCTCGAAGCGACTGATACTGACTATGCGCCGTGGCATGTGATTTCCGGGACGGATCACCGTCTCTGCGCACTGGAAGTTCTCCGCACGGTCAACGATGAGATTCATAAAGCCCTACAGAAAAAAGCAGAACGGGAAAAACATCCGGCAGTTCTTCCCGAAGTCATCGATCCCGGAAACTTTCCTATTTTAGAGATTCCAAAATTAAGCCATGTTTCTTTGGATAAGACACTGTCTCTTCAAAAATATCAGGAAGAACTAAAAAAAGAACAAAAAAAGCTTTCGCATCTTCATAATGTTCTTTACCTCAAAAAAATGCCTGTCATAATCGCCTACGAAGGTTGGGATGCCGCTGGAAAGGGCGGAAATATTCGCAGAGTTTCCGCAGCACTTGATCCCCGCGGATATGAAGTGGTTCCAATTGCAGCACCCAATCAAGAGGAAATCTCCCGTCATTATTTATGGAGATTTTGGAAAAATATTCCCAAAAAAGGCCACATCGCTATTTTTGACCGTACCTGGTATGGAAGAGTTCTGGTAGAGCGCATTGAAGGCTTTTGCTCCGAAGGGGACTGGCACCGTGCCTATCGAGAAATCAATGAATTTGAAAAGCAGCTTAATAATTGGGGTGCCGTCATCTTAAAATTTTGGCTGCAAATTGATCAAGAGGAACAGCTGCGCCGCTTTGAAAAACGGAAAAATACGCCCTCAAAGCAATGGAAAATCACGGATGAAGACTGGCGCAATCGAGAAAAATGGCCGCTATATGAAGAAGCTGTCAACGATATGCTGAAATACACCAACACTCAGTTTGCGCCCTGGCATATTATCGAATCAAATGACAAATATTACGCCCGAATCAAGACTCTAAAAATCATCAACGATACGCTCCAAAAGGCACTAAAAAGCTATTAAGAACCGGGTGAAAAATCCTTCTTCCCACCCGATTTGAAAAGAACTCATCCTTAGCTTTCCGGCTTTGGATGAGTCCTTTTTTCTATTTCTTTTGTGTTATGGCTTTTTCTTTTTTGTGCTTTTAACTTCACAAGAGCCATTTTTGCAATAAGGACAATTTGCACAATTCCCATTGCATCCCGGGTGACGGTGACAATAGCGCACCGCCAAAATGACCAGAACTAAAATCAATAAAAGCACTAAATAATCAATTAGATTCATAAAATCTTCCTTTAAAAAATCAGATTTCCGATTTGGTACACAACAAAGGAAACAAGCCACGCTACGCCACACTGATAAAGCACCACTGAAACAGCAGAAGTTGTGGAATGCATCTCGTGCTTAACTGCATTGATTGCAGCGATACAAGGCGTATAGAGCAGCGTGAAAGCCAGAAATGCAGCAGCCGAAAGCGGCGTAAAGATTTGGGAAAGAGCCTGTGGGAGCATCGCACTGCTGGCACCAGTCAGAACCGCAAACGTACTGACAACTGCTTCTTTTGCAACGAATCCGGAAATCAAAGCCGTTGCGGCACGCCAATCGCCAAACCCCATCGGCGCAAATATCGGTGAAATAAATCTTCCGATCATTGCAAGAAGGCTCTGTGTACTATCTGCTACAACATTTAAACGCATATCAAAGTTTTGCAGGAACCAGATAATAATAGTTGCCAGAAAAATTACAGTGAATGCACGCTGCAAAAAGTCTTTCGCTTTATCCCACATCAGAAGGCAGACACTCTTTGCACTGGGCATCCGATAGTTTGGCAGCTCCATTACAAATGGCACTGGTTCTCCATGAAACAGTGTCCCCTTAAAAAGAAGCGCGCTGAGAATGCCCATAATGATACCGCCTATGTAGAGACAAATCATTACAAGCGCCCCATTCTTCGGGAAAAACGCCATTGTAAACATAGAATAGATCGGCAGTTTTGCACTGCAGCTCATAAACGGGGTCAGCAGAATGGTCATCTTGCGGTCACGTTCACTCGAAAGGGTTCTTGTCGCCATGATGGCAGGGACCGAACACCCAAAACCGATCAGCATCGGTACAAAGCTTCTGCCCGAAAGTCCGATTTTTCTCAGGAGCTTATCCATGACGAACGCTACCCGCGCCATATATCCGCTGTCTTCCAGAATCGAAAGGAAGAAAAACAGTACTACAATCGTCGGAAGAAAACTTAAAACGCTTCCAACCCCGGCAAAAACGCCATTGATAATCAAGGAACGAATCACCGGATTCAATCCATAAGCTGTCAATGCATCCCCGACCACACCGGAAAGCACATCAATTCCGTTACTAAGCGCGTTGCTCAAAAAAGCCCCGATCACGCCAAAGGTCAGATAAAAAATCAAAGCCATGATTCCGATAAAGATCGGAATTGCCAAATATTTGTTTGTCAGTACCGCATCAATCTTAACGCTGCGCTTATGTTCTTTGCTTTCATTAGGTTTAACAACCGTGTCTTTGCAAAGGTTCTCGATAAAAGTGTATCGCATATCGGCAAGCGCAGCCTCACGGTCTGTATGAACTTCGCGCTCCATCTCGGTAACGGAATGCCCAATCATATCTTTTTCATTATCCGAAAGCTGCAGGGAGTTCATCATCGGATCGTCGCCCTCAATCAGCTTAACAGCCGCAAAGCGCGGCGGAACATGAATTCTCTGCGCATGATCTTCTACCAAATGCGCAACTGCATGAATTGCGCGGTGAACTGCTCCGGAACAAAAATCGATTCGAGTCGGGCACTGCTTTTTCTGCGCAACTTCCCGCGCTGTATCGACAACTTCTTCAATTCCTTCATTCTTACTCGCTACAATTGGAATCACCGGAACACCCAGTTCTTTGCTCAGCGTCTGAATATGAATGGTCCCGCCGTTTGCACGTACTTCATCCATCATATTGAGACATACGACCATGGGAATCTGCAATTCCAGAAGCTGTAAAGTCAAGTAAAGATTTCGCTCAATATTGGTTGCATCTACAATATTAATGATTCCGTCCGGATGCTGTTTCAATAAAAAATCCCGGGTTACAATTTCTTCACTGGTATACGGAGAAAGCGAGTAAATTCCAGGCAGATCCACTACAATTGTATCTTTATGCCCACGAACGATTCCGTCTTTTCCTTCTACTGTAACTCCGGGAAAATTTCCGACATGCTGGTTAGAGCCTGTCAGCTGATTAAATAAAGTTGTTTTACCACAGTTCTGATTTCCTGCCAACGCAAAAATCATTTGCCCACCTCCTGTACGATGACATTTTTTGCATCGTCCACTCGAAGAGTCAACTCATACCCACGTAAGGTCAATTCGATTGGGTCTCCCATCGGGGCTACCTTCTGAATTTTCACTTGCGTATGAGGGGTCAACCCCATGTCCAGCATATGACGCCGTAAAGCTCCTTTCCCCTGTACTTCTTGAATAATCGCTTCTTTTCCAATTGGTAATTCGTTTAATTTCATATCATTCCTCCAAAGTTAGCATATGCTATCTCTTTAATTTTATTGTACTCTGCCTCTCTAAAAAAGTCAATTTCTTTTTCCGTTATAATTTTTTCCATTTTGTCACTTTAGGCCTTTTATAAACTTATTTTGAGCTTAAAACATCGAAAAAATTTTTTCTCAGCATACCTGATAAAAAATACTGCTTCTGCTTAAACAACTTTCTTGCTAAATTCCTTTTTTTGCGGTAGAATAAAATG
>DIQY01000075.1 GCA_002424295.1 Ruminococcaceae bacterium UBA5450
CCGGAAACCATCTTTTCGCCAAAATAAGGGAAAGGCCAATGAAGTCAGTTATTGGGTTTTCGATTACCCGCCGGAAGAAGAGCTTGAAGTCCGTGAGCGGATTGAGTATTTAAAAAACAAAAATGAAAAAGGGACCGATGGCTTTGAGCTGGTTGTCTATGACCTATATGACCTGATTATCAATCATCTTGAGAATAAAGGCTTCATCGAAAAGTGCGAGAGTTTTGAAAAGAAAAGCGGCTTTTCCCGTGTAGCAGCTGCGGTGCAGCATACACTGAAAATCACGGATAAAGACAATCTGATGGTGAAATATATTGCAGAGCATACGCCAAAGAATGCAGTAGTTTTTCTGACTGGGATTGGTAAATGTTATCCCCTATTGGAAGCCCCGGAGGTTTTTAATAAAATACTCTATAATATGCCACAAGAATTTGCTGAGGTACCGATGATTCTTTTCTATCCCGGGACCTATACAGAACAGGAATTAGTAGTATTTAACGAATTAAAAGAAGATAACTATTATCGCGCATTTCGGATTGTACGCTGAGGGGGATATAAAATGCTGATTAAGGATATGTTCGCAAAACCTATCGACCGAGAAATTCAAGGGGTTATCATTGTCGGCCAAGAAGAAAACTCGAATGTTAAGCAAGAATTGGAAGAATACGTTGTAACGAAAGAATTGCAGAAATATTTTGCCGATTTCTTCGCAGCCTACAGAAAAGGGATTGTCGGTACGACTCCCAAAATGGGCGTATGGATTTCAGGCTTCTTTGGAAGCGGTAAATCTCACTTTTTAAAGATTCTTTCTTACCTTTTGGAAAACCGTGAAGTCGACGGCAAACATGCCATCGACTACTTTGTAGATGATAAAAAGATAGCAGACCCTATGGTGCTCGCCGATATGCGGCTGGCTGCCAATACATCCACAGATGTTGTCCTGTTCAATATCGATTCAAAGAGCGATTCCAACAGCAAGCAAAATAAGGACGCTATTGTCAATGTATTTTTGAAAGTCTTTAATGAGATGCAGGGCTTTTGCGGAGCAATGCCGTTCCTGGCCGATTTGGAACGCCGCTTAACAGATGAAAACCGGTTTGCTGAATTTAAGGAAAAATTTGCAACGGAGTATGGGGCACCTTGGGAAGATTCCCGTCAAGATTTTGATTTCATTCAGGATACCGTTGTGGACATCCTGTCTGATATGAAATTTATGAGTGAACAGGCCGCCCGAAACTGGTGTGAGAAAGCGACAGAGCCTTATCAAATCAGTATTGAAGATTTTGCAAAGCGCGTTAAGGCCTACATTAATCGTAAGGGCAACAATCATCACGTTGTCTTTCTGGTGGACGAAGTCGGTCAATACATAGGCGACGATTCGAAATTGATGCTGAGCATGCAGACCGTTACGGAAGAATTAGGCAAAGAATGTAACGGCAAAGCGTGGGTTATTGTAACTAGCCAGCAAGATATCGATTCTGTCACTAAGGTCAAGGGAAATGATTTTTCCAAAATTCAAGGCCGGTTTGATACCCGCATCTCTCTTTCTTCCGCCAATGTGGACGCTGTGATTAAAAAGAGGATTCTGGAAAAAAATGATACCGCAGCGCAAACGTTACGTCTGCTTTATGGTCAGAAGGCAACCATCATCAAAAACTTGATTGTTTTTAACGACAGCGTTGAAAAAAAGCTGTACGCAGATGAAAATGACTTCTCTTGTGTTTATCCTTTTGTGCCATATCAATTCAATTTGCTTGGCAGCGTTTTGACTTCCATCCGCACCCATGGGGCATCCGGAAAGCATCTCTCCGAAGGAGAGCGCTCCATGCTTGCCATGTTCAAGGAATCTGCGGTGGAGTACAAGGATAAGAGTGAAGGCGCTATTATCCCTTTCTATGCTTTTTATGACGCACTGGAAAATTTCTTGGACCACAGCCATCGCGGTGTGATTCTTAAGGCCTATGAGAACAGTTTTATAAATCCAGAAGGGAAAGAGAAAGATGTCTTTGCCGTCAATGTTTTGAAAACGCTGTTCATGATTAAGTATTGCAACGACATCTGCAACGCCAATATCGATAATATTACAAGTTTAATGATCTCCAATATTGATGAGGACCGTATCGAGCTGAAAGCCAAAGTGGAAGATGCTCTGAAAGTGCTGATGCGTCAGATGTTGGTACAGAAAAACGGCGACATTTACGTCTTTCTGACCAACGAAGAGCAGGAAATCAACCGCGAAATTGACAGTCAGAACGTAGAAATGGCTGAGATCATTAACAAGGTGTCTGAAATCATTTTTGAAGATATTTTTACAGATAAAAAATATCGCTACCCTGCCTTAAATGGCCGTTACTCTTTTCCTTTCAACCAGACCGTGGATGACCGACCTTATAAATTGACTCAAAGCTACGATATTGGCGTTCGCATTCTCACTCCGGCGTCGGATTATGGCAGCGATGAAACCACGTTGCGGATGATGTCCGGTCAAGGAAGCGAAGTGTTGGTTGTACTGCCGGATGACCGCGCCTTTATGGATGAAATCCAGACTTATTTAAAGATTGAAAAATATCTGCGTTTCAACACATCGTCCTCTTCCCTTTCCAAGTACGAGACGATTAAGGAAGCCAAGCGTGTTGAAATGCGGGAGCGCAACAGTAACGCCAAGCTTTTCCTGACGGAAGCTTTGAAGGAAGCCTCCATCTACGTCAACGGTGACAAGGCACAGATTAACTCAAAAGACGTCTCCAGCCGTATTAACGAGGCCATCGGCAGATTGGTTACAACTGTTTATCACAAGCTTTCTTACATTGATACTGCCATGGGCGAAGATGATATCCGAAAGATGATGCGTTCTTCTAACCAGTTGACGCTGAATCTCGATGGCAGCAAAGAGGCAAATACACACGCGCTGGATGATGTCCTTCAGTATGTGGCTGGCAACACGCACATGCACATTAAGACTTCTATGAAGACACTTAAGGATCGTTTTATGAAAGCGCCGTACGGCTTTGTGGAAGACGATGTGGAATGGCTGGTTGCCCGCCTGTTTAAGCGCGGTGATTTGTCTTTTACGGTAAACGGTGCCGATGTTACTTTGCTGAATAAATCGGATGAAGAGATTGTCAGCCTGATTACCAAAAAGGCGTCTGTGGAAAAGCTGCTGATGGAACAGCGTATCCGCGTTTCCGATAAGAATAAAAAGATTGTTCGCAATGTCATGAAGGAACTGTTTCATACTTCTTCCGTAAACGAAGATGAAGACTCCGTTATGAAGAATTTTCAGTCCTACAGCCAGCATATGCTGACAGGCCTGCATATCCTTGAAGCACGGTATGATGAAAAAAAATATCCGGGTAAAAATGTTGTAGTCAAAGGGAAACAGCTTCTCGAAAAAGTGATTCAGCAGAGCACACCGCTGGAGTTCTTTCATACGGTTGCCGGGATGGAAAATGATCTGATTGAATTTGCCTACGATTTTGACCCAGTAAAGGCATTCTTCAGTGGCGAACAGAAAACTATTTTTGAGCGTGCTCTGGATATGCTGGCAATCTATGATGACAGCAAGACCTATATTGTGGATGCAAATTTGGAAGCAATCGTAGTCAGCATGCGTTCCATTGTTCAGGAAGCAGAGCCCTATCAGGATATTCCAAAGCTGCCGGAACTGCGCGAAAAATTCATGGGAGCATACATGCAGGTGCTGCATGT
>DIQY01000106.1 GCA_002424295.1 Ruminococcaceae bacterium UBA5450
CCTGGTTTGCTGGTTACCCCAGACTATGACGGGTATTGGGCACCGTATTATATCGACTCTACAACTCATGCAGTCAAGACCGGATTCTTCAGCGTAAACGGGACTTATTATTACGGTCGGGAAGATAAAGGGTATCTTGTCTGCACAAAATATCAAGCCCCGGATGGAACTTTCTATCTTGCAAATAGCGATGGAACTTTGCTGACTCAAACCGGATGGCTTGAAACGAGCCAATATGATGGGGTTACAGAGCGCTATTATCTGGAAAATCCAACTGGAAATTATTCGACGGTTAAAACAGGATTTTTTGATTTAGATGGAGATTCCTATTACGGAATTCCAGATGAAGGGCATGTTTTAAGAGGGAAAAAAGTAATTAGTGGACAGATGTTCCTTGCAGATCAAAATGGTCATTTGCAAGAGACAACCGGTTGGCTTATCACATCAAAATATGATAATGGAACTTTGCAGCGCTATTATTTAAATTATTCTGCAGTCCCGGGACACCCTGGCGCCGTCATTGGGTCGTTTACCGCGGATGAAAAAAAGTATTACGGCCGAGAAGATACAGGATATGAAGTACGCGGAACTTATCGTGCCCCCGACGGTACCATTTATTATGCGGATAATGATGGCGTTTTGGTGGATGTACCGCCTGAAATTGCAGAGATGGAAGAGCGGGCACAAGGATATAGCAGTGATACCGATTATTTGGTTCTTGTGAATACAAGTGCGCATAAAGTTTCTGTGTTTTATGGATGGTCCGGAAACTGGAACCGGCTTTATACATGGGATTGTGCAAATGGAGCGCCGGGGACCCCTACGATTACCGGAGAATTTTCGACGTCGTCTAAGGGATATTATTTTGATTCCGGCTCTGCAAGATGCTTTTACTATACGCAGTTTTGTGGGGATTTTCTGTTCCATTCCACTTTATATTATCAGTATTCGACGCCGGATTACCCGATGGATAATCGAGTCGGAATGGCACTTTCGCATGGATGTGTTCGCTTAAGATTGGAAAATGCAAAATGGATTTATGATAATATTCCATATGGAACTAAGGTCGTTTCTTACTGAAATATTGGTTTTTGCCGCCAGAAATCAAATTTCTGGCGGCAATTTTATCTTAAAAAGTGTCTTGCAAAAACACGCGCGAATCAGTATGATATTTAGGTATGATAAAAGAAAGAGGAAGCCGTCATGGAAAAAGCAAAAAGTATTAAGGAAATTGCCAAATTGGCCGGCGTTTCTACGGCAACCGTTTCGCGTGTGATCAATCAGAACGGTCGCTTTTCAAAGGAAACGGAAGAACGTGTGCGCCGTGTTATCCGAGAAAACGATTATATTCCGAATATGAGTGCAAAGGGACTGCGAACCAGCCGCACCCGTGTAGTAGGGATCATTGTACCGGATATTACGAATCCGCATTTTGCAAATCTAGTCCTTCATTTGGAAATGGATTTATTTCGAAGAGGATATTCCTGTCTGATCTGTAATACAAATGAATCCGAAGAGCTGGAAAGTAAACATATTCAGTCTTTAACAGCACAAAATGTCAGCGGAATTGTGCTGATTTCCGGAATGAGAAATTATGAGGAACTTGGGGATTTGCCTGTCGTCTATGTGGATCGCCCTTCCAATAGTCAGGACAAAGAAGAAGTGATGATTGAATCTGATAATGAAGAGGGCGGATATCTCGCAACAAGAGAACTGATTCAATCCGGATGCCGTCATATTTTGATCTTGAAAAGCCTAGGAAACGATTCCAATCAGTTTGCCCGATATTGTGGATTTCGGCGTGCATTGGACGAATTTAAGATTAAAGAGGAGCGCTCTTTGTGTATTAATCTGAAGGCTGTTTCGATGGAAGAAGCCAGAGAATCTATTTTATTTATGCTGGATCGAGAAGCAAAGTTTGACGGCATTATGTCAACTACAGATACATTGGCTGCCGGCGCAGTGATTGCTTTGCGTGAGCGTGGATTAGAGGTTCCAAAAGATATTTTAGTAACCGGATTTGATGACTGCCAAATAGCGGCAGCATGTGGTCCGGGAATCACCAGTGTGCATCAGGATATCGACCAGATGTCTCGGATGGCTGCAAAGCTCCTTTTTGAGATGATGCATGATGGAAAACAAATTCACCATCATTATCGTCTTCCCGTTAGCTTAACGGTGCGAAATTCAACTTGTCGTTCAAAGTGATTACTTAAATAAATAAACAAACAAAATTCCCTGATTTTTTCCAAAATCAGGGAATTTTGTTCACTTTGCAACTTGATTGTGATTGTTTTATCTTTCACAATGAGCAACTTGCACAAATTGCGCAAACGATTACTCAACATTCATCCGAAAAAAAATTCATGTATTGACTTATATTTGGCACAATAGTATATTGTAAATGAAAGTGGGAAATCGATTACATTCTATGGTTTCCCGAAAATATCCGAATTTGTATCGGAACAAAATTTAGGAGGAAGTTTAGTATGAAAAAAATGAAAGCTTTTATTGCAGCAGTTATGGCTGCTGCAATGAGCCTGAGCATGGCAGCCTGCGGGTCGTCCAGCTCATCATCCACAGCAGCGTCCGGTTCTGCTGCCAGCACTGCAGCAGCTTCAGGAGAAGCTCAGTATGCAGTTGTTCTGAAGGTTCTGTCCAGTCAGTTCTGGCAGAGCATGCGTGATGGAATTCAGGCAGAGGCTGATAAGCTCGGCGTCAAAGTTGACATTTATGCCGCAAATACAGAGGATGACGTCGAAGGTCAGGTTTCTTTACTTGAAAACGCAATTTCCAAAGGAACTTACAAAGCAATCGGTGTTGCTCCAATTTCCGATGTAAACCTGAACAATGCAATTGCAGATGCAACTTCCAAAGGAATTAAAATCGTTGATATTGATGAAAAAATCAACATGGATGCACTTTCTAAGTTAGGCGGTTCTTGCTATGCTTATGTTGCAACTGATAATAAAGCAGTTGGCAAGATGGGCGCAGAAAATCTGATTAAACAAATCGGCGGTTCTGGCGAAGTTGCTATTGTCGAAGGCAAGGCTGGTGCTGTTTCCGGTGAAAATCGCCGCGATGGCGCAAAAGCCGCTTTTGAAGCAGCTGGCTTGAAAATTGTAGAGAGCCAGCCTGCTGATTGGGATCGTACCAAGGCATATGACGTTGCAACCAACTATATCACTGCTCACCCGGATCTGAAAGCAATTTATTGCTGCAATGATACGATGGCAATGGGCGTTCAAGAAGCTGTTGAGGCTTCCGGAAAAGACGTCAAGGTTTGCGGAACCGATGGCAATGACGATGCAATTCAGTCTGTAGCTGATGGTAAACTCGCAGCTACTGTTGCACAGGATCCTGCTTCCGTCGGCGCAAAGGGACTTGATCTGTTGGCTGAGGCTGTTCAGAAAGATGCAAAGCCCCAGGTTGGTGCAGAAGTTCCGGTTTACAGTATTGACGCAATTCTGATTACCAAAGATAATGCTTCTCAGTATCTCAAAAAGTAAGATGATTTTTTAAGAAGCATTGCGAACGGCGCCTCTGCAAGAAATTGCAGCAGGCGCTGTGAGCGGTAGGCACTGCAGAAAATTTGAAGTGCCTACCTTGCTGACAGCGTCTGGCCGAACCGAATCTTTAGGATATCTTTAGAATCGGATTTTACTTTGAAAGGAGAGAACACGTTTGGAACCAATTGTTCAAATGAAGAATATTACCAAGCGCTTTCCAGGAGTTGTAGCACTTAACAAGATTAATTTTGATGTGTGTCCCGGTGAGGTGCATGTTTTACTTGGAGAAAATGGTGCAGGAAAATCAACTTTGATGAAGGTACTTAGCGGTGCTTATAAGCCAGATGAAGGGAGCATTGTACTCAACGGAAAAGAGTACGACAGGTTGACTCCGCATTTGTCATCCGAAGGCGGCATTAGCATTATTTATCAGGAATTGAGTGTCGTTAACTGGCTTGATATTCGTGAAAATCTCTTTATGGGGCGGCTGCCGATGAAAAAGGCAGGCCCTGTCTCTGTTGTTGATTATGCAACAATGAATGCAAAGACAAAAGAGCTGCTCAAGAAAGTGAATCTTTCCCATTGTACGCCCACTACCAACGTAGGAGATTTGAGCATCAGTGAAAAGCAAATGGTCGAAATTGCAAAGTCAATTGCGTTCAATGCAAAAGTTATCGTGATGGATGAACCGACGTCTTCTCTTACAGAAGACGAAGTAGAAAAACTTTTTACGATTATCCGTCAGCTCAAGGCAGAGGGACGCGGGGTCGTTTTTATTTCTCATAAGCTTTCCGAAATTTCAAAAATTGGAGATCGAATCACCATTTTAAAAGATGGCGGATATGTAGGAACTTATAATGTTTCTGATCTGACAACCGATGACATGATCCGAAAGATGGTTGGCCGTGAGATTAAAGGAACGTATCAGCATTTGCCGGAAGAGCATTATCAGTTCGGCAATGTGATGTTTTCCTGTAAAAATCTTACCCGTAAAGATCATTTGGTCGAGAATATTTCTTTTGATCTTAGAAAAGGGGAAATCTTAGGGTTTTCAGGATTGGTCGGAGCAGGC
>DIQY01000076.1:0-204 GCA_002424295.1 Ruminococcaceae bacterium UBA5450
TCCCAGCCAAAAAAATAGAGAAGGATTCCTCCTTCTCTACCATTTCCGGAAATCACAGAAGCTTAAGCCTCTTTTTTGATTACTTCTCTGCCATTGTAATAACCGCAGTTATTGCATACCCGATGAGCGAGCTTATATTCTCCACATTTTGGGCACTTCATCAGAGCCGGAGCGCTAATCTTCCAAACATTGGAACGCCGTTTA
>DIQY01000076.1:385-4167 GCA_002424295.1 Ruminococcaceae bacterium UBA5450
CCAAACATTGGAACGCCGTTTATTTTGTCTTGCACTAGACAATTTCGCCTTTGGTACCGCCATCTCAGCACCTCCTTATTTTACTCTGGTCAATTTATCAATTTTTTTAGAACCTCAAGACGAGGATCTATTTGATGAGATTTACAACCGCATGGCCCTTGATTCAAGTTTTTCCCACAAGTCTGGCATAAACCGCGGCAGTCTTCTTTACAGAGAAATTTAGTTGGCAAAGAAAGCAAAAGGTCTTCCTCTGCAAGCGCTGTTAAATCCAAGGCATCATTCTCTGCAACAATATATTCATCGCTGCCTTCTTCATTTGATACATTTCTCACAAGCATATGAGAAAAAGGCATTTCCATATCCTTTTCGATGGGTTCCTCGCAGCGATCACACAAAGCAGAAAAATGATAAAAGATCTTCCCTGTCAACTGTAAATAACCGCTTTTTCCAACGATTGTACCCTTTACCGTAACTGGAGAGGAAAACGGATGACACCGATTGTACTCGACTTTTGATAAATCAATCATTTCTGAAAAAGGAAGATTTCCTTTCTCTTCCGCAAACAATTTTTCTAAATTCAAAAGCATTTAAACACCTCAGCACATTGCGCTACGTTTATCTATTATATAAGTATTGATAGTGTTTGTCAAGATAAAATCCACAAGATTTACTCGTTTTTGCAGAAGAAACGTCGGTTAAGCAAGAAAGCACTCCAAACATACAAGCAATTTAAGCGAGAAAATCAGATCTCCTGAATAAATTTCTGTGCAGCTTCTGGAATTTCAGAATGATCTGCAGAAACTAAAAATGTAAATTTCACATCCGCCAGAGAGGATAGAGCGTTTACTTTTTCTGCAAAAGGAACCAAAGCTTCCAGATCAGGGCCCATAATTTTCAGAGTAGAATCCACAAACACATCCGTCACATCATAATTTCCGGCACAAATTCCACTGATAAAGCCTAAAAGCGCATCTGCACCCTTAATTCCGTATGCTTCGATATCGATCAAACGCGCAGCATGATCAACGTCATAGGTAAGCTTTAGCCCTTTTTCAATGACAATAACATTGCCCTTTGACTTTTTAACAGCCTCATTTGCGCGATCAATCAGTTTTTTGGTCTTCCCGGAGCCTTTTTTGCCAGTAATAAATGTAATCATGGTAGAATCCTCCTACTTTTTCGTTCTATATTTTATCTTATTTATCGTGATGAAGCCTTACTTCCAGAGCTTCCTTTTGTGCCTCATAACCAGGCTTACCCAAAAGAGCAAACATATTCTTCTTATAGCTTTCGACACCGGGCTGATTAAAAGGATTTACTCCCATCAAATAGCCGGAAATCGCACACGCTTTTTCAAAGAAATAAATCAGTTGTCCAAGAGAATCTTCGGAGAAGTCCGGGACGTGAATAACTCCATTTGGAACCCCTCCATCTGTATGCGCAAGGACGGTTCCTTCAAAAGCTTTTTTATTGATATAAGACATACTCTTCCCTGCAAGAAAATTAAGTCCGTCTGTATTCTCCGGATCATTTCCGAGATAAAATTCCTTCTTAGCATGGTCAAACAGTACAACCGTTTCAAAAATAGAACGGCGTCCCTGTTGGATATACTGTCCCATGGAATGAAGATCTGTCGAGAAAACGACAGAAGCTGGGAACAATCCTTTTTGATCTTTTCCTTCACTCTCCCCAAACAGTTGTTTCCACCATTCGTTCATCATTGTAAAGCATGGTTCATAGCTGACAAGGATCTCAATTTCTTTGCCCTTGCGATAAAGCAGATTTCTGGACGCTGCATACTGATAGCATGGGTTTTCTGAAAGTTGCGGATTGTCATAAGCTTCTCGTGCTTTAGCAGCTCCGGCCATCAAAGCATCAATATTGCACCCTGCAACTGCGATCGGCAAAAGTCCTACTGCAGTCAAAACGCTATAGCGTCCGCCGACATCGTCCGGCACTACAAAAGTTTCATAGTTCTCTTTTGTTGCCAGCTGCTTTAAAGTTCCGCGTGCCTTATCGGTCGTACAGAAAATGCGTTCTTTTGCGCCTTCTGTACCATATTTTTTCTCAAGAAGAGCGCGCAAAACTCGGAAAGCGATTGCCGGTTCCGTTGTAGTACCGGATTTTGAAATCATATTAATGGAAACATCTTTTCCTTCACAGATTTCCATGACTTCCGCAAGAGCAGTTGAACTGATACTATTCCCGATAAAATAGATATCTGGTGAATTCTTTTTGAGTGCATTGTAATAATTGGATTTTAAAAATTCGATTGCTGCACGAGCCCCCAGATAGGAGCCCCCAATACCGATTACTAGAAAGACATCAGTATTCTTACGAATTCGTTGTGCCGCTGCCTTAATGCGGGAAAATTCTTCTTTGTCATAGTTTACGGGAAGATCCACCCAGCCGAGAAAATCATTGCCGAGCCCTGTTCCCTTGTGCAGAATCTGATGTGCAAGCTCTACTTGAGGGGCAAGCGCTTCATATTCCTGCGAAGATAAAAAAGAATCAAAGTAACATGTGTCATAGCGAAGAGACAATTTTAATTCCTCCTTGCGCTTTTTGATTGTTTATATTTTACAATATCTTGATAAAATTTGCAAGGCGCTATAGCATAATTCGTGTTTGTTTCCTGTTATTTATCAGAGAAAGAAAATAAATTTTGGAGAAGCAGGTGAAAAACAGGCATTAGTTCTGCTTTTTCAATATCTTTTGCAGCTAAAATCGGCACTGATCCGACAGTTTCGTCTCCAATTGAATAGGTAATCTCCCCCACCTGCTGTCCCTTTTGAATGGGAACCTCTAAAAATTCGTCATAAGAGACTGTTGACTGTACCTCTTCCCCTTTTCCTTTCGAGACTAACGCACTTCCCGGATTTGCAACCGTAACAGGAACTTCATTCTTCATTCCATTCTGAATTTTTAAAGGCTGATATGCTTCTTCCGGAACTTCCAACGCACTTAAAGACCAGTTGGCGAATCCATAGTTTAGCAAAGTAGCCGCACTATTAAAACGATCTTTCGTATTGGAGGCACCCAAAACGACCGCGATCAAGTGCATACCATCGCGCATTGCTGTTGCCGAAATGCAGCTGCCGGCTTTGCTTGTAGTTCCGGTTTTAAGTCCAGTGATTCCTTTATAGCTCTTTAAAAGCTTATTCGTATTAACGAGCTGCGTCTTTCCATCCCTTAGCGAATCCATCCATGTGCCAGTATAATCAAATATTTTTTGGTGCTTCATCAGTTCCCGCGACATCACTGCAACATCATAAGCACTGGTCACATGACCATCTTCGTCAAGACCGTTACAGTTTTTAAAGGTCGTATCGTTCATACCGAGCGCCTTCGCTTTTTCATTCATCTGAGCAAGAAACGCATCTTCGCTTCCGGCGACAAATTCTGCCAAAGCAACCGCTGCATCATTTGCACTCGCGATTACTGTTGCTTTGAGCATATCGTTGACGCTCATCGTTTCTCCCTCTTTTAACCAGATATCTGACCCTCCCATAGAGGCAGCATGCTCACTAGCTGTAACCTGGTCATCCAAATGGATCTTTCCGTCATCAATAGCTTCCATTACTAAAAGAAGCGTCATCACTTTCGTAACAGATGCACAGGGGCGTTGATCGTGCGAAGCTTTCTCGTACAGCACTTTTCCGGTTTCAGCTTCCATTAGGCAGGCACTCGGGGCTGGCAGTTCTTCATCTGAAAGTGCATAGGCATGCAGCGAAAACGCCTGTAATACAAAAACGACTGAAAGAACAGCAGCTAAAATTCTT
>DIQY01000115.1 GCA_002424295.1 Ruminococcaceae bacterium UBA5450
AATAATCTGAGAAAGCGGAATTCCGAACCGAATCAGATTCTGCACTTCTTCAAACAGATTGGTAACGGAACCTGCCAAAGTTCCATCTAAAAGCATTGCTTTATGTTCTTTCACGATCACCTTCTGCCCGCCAAATTCATAAGTTCCATCCGGCATACCCGCCGCACACATACTGTCACTGATCACGCAGCTTTGCTCTTTTCCGAGAAGGCGAAATGCTGCTCGCAATGCAGAAGGATGAATATGAATGCCGTCGCAAATCAGTTCCGCTGTAACATCGGGGGTATCCCACACGGCACCTATCACTCCCGGAGCTCTATGATGAAATACATTCATCCCATTAAAAAGATGTGTCACATGATGAATTCCCCATGAAAACGCCTTTTTTGCCTCTTCATAATTTGCCGCCGAATGAGCGATACTAAGCGAACAAAAATTCTGTGCAAAAGCTGCAAACTGTTCGGCACCCGGCTCTTCCGGCGCAAGACAGGCAATTCGGATCGAATGGCCGGAAGACTCCCAATATTCTTTAAAAAGAGAAAAGTCTGGTCTTTTAATATTTTCTTCCTGCTGCATTCCTTTTTTCTTCGGACTGATAAAAGGGCCCTCCAAATAGGTGCCCAAAACTTGGGCACCATCTTTCTGCGGCAAATCCATTGCTCTTTTAATTTTCTGCAAAGCGTTTAAAATTGATGAATGCGGCATCGTCATGGTAGCAGGGCAAAAAGCGACAATCCCATGTTGAGCCAGCCAATGTGCCATTTTTGTCACACTCTGAGAATTCTTATCACTTACATCATAGCCGCAGCAGCCGTGAACATGCAGATCAATAAATCCAGGGGCAATCAGGCACCCGCTACAGTCTATTTTCTCCCCCTCCAACGACTTTCCAATGTTCGTGATGATTCCGTCCTGAAACTGGATGTCCCCTTTAACGATTGAAAAATCCTCTGCAAAAAACTCACCATTTTTTAAGACCATTTTTCCGTATCCTTTCTTTTTTCCTCTATTTTATCATAAAAATTACTTTTTTGAATTTTTTAGTGCAAAAGTTCCATCCTTCCTTTTGTTTTTACATTATACCAAAATTGGTGATATAATGTATTTTATGTTTTCTAAATTGATTTCTCCCTATCTCGGAGCTATAATGAAATCAAGTAACGGTTGTGGAGTTTGATCGAAAAGGGGTAACCAGTCATATGAAAGAAATATCTGATTCCTCACTGCGGATATTAAACGAATTAGATGAAATTATTTACCTCTGTGACCCAGATACTTATGAAATTCAATTTATGAATGCTTACAGTCGTAAAATTTTCCACATTTCAGAGAAAGAATTTCATTCCAAAAAATGCTATGAGGTCTTTGCGGGACGCACAAGCCCCTGTACTCTTTGCGCGCATATGCACTCAGAAGATGATCCTTTTTCTGTCTGGAAATATGATAATGAGTACCTTAGCCGCCACTTTTTGATGCAAGACCAGATCGTATCCTTTAAAGGCAAGCCTTACCGTTTGATGATAACTTTGAGCCTTTCAAAGTCAAGCTCCCTAGAAACTGTGCTTGATACACAAGCGAATTCCAAAAATGAAATTATATCTTACATTGACCATGTGAATAAACAGAAAGATATAGATTCTACTTCTACAATCCAGCAGCTTTTAAAAGCACTTAAGCGCTACTATAAAGCTGGTTTTAGTTTTACTGGAGAAATCGATAAAAAAAGCGGCAATGTTTTGCAGTCTTACCTTTTGGGAAAAGAGGAGCTGCGGGAAAATCATATTCATCATATTTTTTCCCTAAAAACATATCAAAAAATCATTTTATGTCAAAAGCAAGTATTCGTAATTTCAAATATTGACTCGATGGACGATCTTTTACCAAACGAAATTGCTTCTCTTAAAAAATGGCATATTCAAAGCTTAATTTTCGCATTCTTTATTTTGGATAACCAAAACTACGGCTTTCTTTGTGTGATAAACCCTAAGAACCTTCATGAAGGTTCTTATCTGTTTTCGAATTTTTCGTATCTGTCTAAAATCATTTTGAATAAATTAAATATGACAGACGATCTTTTTAAAGCCAACGCTATCCTTTCAGTCTGCCCTAGTTCTTATTTTCAATTTAAAGCAAAAATGCCTTTTCGGCTGATTTATGCCAATGATCAGTTTTTTACGCTCCGAAATTGTACTCGAGAACAGGCAAAATCTGAATATCATAATGAAATTTCTGGATTTATTGAGCCAAACGATCTAAAAAAGGTTGAATCCATCATCATGGGTCTCGATCTAGTGAAACACCCTTCCGCGACCTTTTCTCTTCGGATTATCACGAGAGATGAAAAGATTCTCTGGCTTTTCTGCAGCTGCGGGATCTCTTTAATTAAAGGGGAAAACATTATCAGCTGCATTGAATATGATATCACCAAACAGAAGTTGGCAGAAAATCAACTAAAAATCAGTGAGGAACAGCTTCGTATCGCTTTAAATCAAATTGATGCCACAATTTGGGATTATGATCTTGCGAGCAAGTCAATTATGTTAATTGACCTGTCCGTTTCCGGGCAAGCACATCCGAAAAGGTTTGAAAATGTTCCCGAACAGGAAATCAAAAACGGCTATATTCATCCGGACAGTATTAAAACTGTGCGGCAGCTTTATTGTGACGTTCATTCCGGTAAAAAAACCGCCACAGCTACTTATCGTGCTCTTGGGGAAAACGGAATTTATCAATGGAAACGCGTTACATATACCAATATCTTTGATGATTCTGGGAAGCCGGTTCACGCCATTGCAATCTCAGAAAATGTCTCTGATCAAATGGATACCTTACAGCAATATCATCGAGAAGAAATTTACCGTGATATGATTAACCGTAACCGATTTGTTTCTTACCGAATCAATTTGACTCAAAATCAGGTTACCAGCTATCAGGTAGAAGACACCATGATCAATGAACTGAGCCATGCCAAAACTTACGATGAGCTGATCGCAGATAGCGCCTCTCGCGCCCTGACCTCAGACGGACACCAACAAATTTTGCAAACTTTCAGCAAAGAATCCCTTCAAAAACTTTTTAGCACCGGAGCAACTGCCGTTTCTTGTGAATGCCAGCGTGTAAATTCCGATGGAAAAATCATTTGGGCAAAAATCACAATTAATTTAGCAAAAAATGAGCACTCAAATGATCTTCTGGGATTTTTTTACGTTGAAAATATTGATGAAAATAAAAAGGCAGAACTTGCACTTCGTGAGCGTGCAGAACACGATGTGATGACCGGATTCTATTTAAAAGATACGGCAATCGCTTTAATTGAAGAATCCCTCAGTCCAAAACACCGCAATCGTCTTTGCGCTCTGATGATGATAGATCTGGATAATTTTAAAAATATTAACGACACATTAGGCCACCTTTATGGAGATAAGGTCTTAACAGAAATTGCGCGTTCCATCCGCTCCAATTTTGAATCACAAACAATTTTAGGAAGATTCGGCGGAGATGAATTTATTATCTTTTTTCGGGAGATTGATTCTACCCAAACAGTCTGTAAAAAGGCAGAGCTTTTTTGCAGACTATTGAATAAAGCCCCAGAAGGCAAAAGCAAAAAAAAACGTCTTTATATTTCGTGTTCTATTGGAATTGCAATATCCATGTCTCAAGAAGTGAATTTTGAAACATTATTCGAACATGCAGATACTGCGATGTATCACGCAAAGCGCAATGGAAAAAACGGATATCACCTATATACTCCCGAGGACTCGATGAAAAAAGGTCTGGATTCTTATTATGGACGAGAAAATCCGCTGCACAAAGCAATTGTTGAAGATATGGGGCTTCCTGCAATTATTATTAATGCTGAATCCTACAAAATCCTTTTTCTCAATACAAAAGCAAAATCTCTTTTTGATAAACAATTCATTGATTTCACCCATTGTACCTGTTATGAATTTTTTCATGATCGTAAAGAACCATGTACTCCTTGTCTGCTACAAGAAAAGAAAGAGAACCATACTGCTATTACAAAATGTTTAATTGGAAAAATCCAGCGACAGTTTTATGTTCACTTTAAGTCAATTACATGGAATGGTCAAATAGCTTATCTATGTCTGATGAGCGCACGCAAAAATGATTTTCAAATTTTATCCGATTTTAATTCTGGACAAAACACCATTTTCAAAATTGCAAAAGAATTTCAAGAAATTGAACCTCTTTCCAAAGCAATTCGTACAGCTTTAAAAGACCTTGCGTCCTATTACTGTGCAATGCACACCTGTTATTTGGAAATTTCCGAAAAAGAATTTCAGGTTGCTAACTTTATTGAATGGTTTTGTGACGATCAGTCCTCCTATTCCAATATTTTTTCTGCTCAGCAAATCACAGCTATCGTAAAATGGCTCTCTGGATTGGAAAAATCAGTTCCTTACTGCATGAACAATCTAAC
>DIQY01000071.1 GCA_002424295.1 Ruminococcaceae bacterium UBA5450
CTTTTGATTTGCGCGTTGGCAAACTTTTGGATTCCAGAGGCAGAAAAACAAATTCCACAATTTCGGTCTGAAATGGTCACCCAATCTTCTGTTTATCAGTTTGTAGAGGAGAAAAATCCATTTTTATTTATTTACCAAAATGCGATGGAATGGCAGAAAGAGATGAGAGAGAAAATATGACGTACCATAATAAAAATCTGAATATTCCAAATGCTTTAACAGTCTTGCGAATGATTTTGATCATTCCGTTTGTTGTTTTTTATGTGAACAAACAGTATATTCCGGCGGTAGTGGTTTTGATCATTTCCGGCATTACAGATGCACTGGATGGCTTTATAGCCCGCAATTTTAACCAATTTACGGAGCTTGGGAAAATGCTTGATCCTCTTTCGGATAAACTGACGCAAGGCTCGGTTGCCCTTTGTCTTGCCATTCAGTGTCCGATTTTACTGCCTTTCTTCCTGGTTTTTATTATCAAGGAAGCCGGCATGGTGATTGCGGCGCTGGTTCTGATCAAAAAGAGAAAAAAGCCCTGTGGTTCCAAATGGTATGGAAAAATTGCAACCATTCTGTTTTATATCTCTTTTGTCACCATTGTGGCTATGAGAATCTGGGATATTGATAATATGACGCTTACAGTCGTCTTGCTCAGCATTACGGCATCCTTTATGATTTATGCGTTGATTCGTTATTTTGTCATTTTCCTTTCGATCCTTAGAAGCGATGATCCGGAAAACCGTTTGGATATCAATGAGGTGATGGATAAACAGATTACATCAGACCGAAAAGATTAAAAAGTTTACATTTGATTTGAAAAGAATACGAAATATTCAAAATTTATTGATATTTCGGCTTTCGTGAGGGATTATAATAAATTAACTGCTGAGAGGAGTGGTGAATAAGTATGTTATGTTCTAGATGCCATAAGCGGCCGGCAGTGGTCTTTGTTTCACAGTCTGCGGATTCCAATGATACACAGGGACTGTGCCTGGTTTGTGCGAAAGAACTTGGAATCAAACAGGTTGATGACCTGATGAATAAGATGGGAATTACCGAGGAACAGATGGAAGCAATGGAAAACGAATGGGGTGCACTCATGAATCCCGAAGATACCGATGGGGAAGACGGTAACGATTCGTTTACCCCGGGTGGTGCGGCAACTTTCCCGAATTTTCTGCAAAATGTTTTTCACGCCGGTTCATCCGGAAATCAGGACGATTCATCTTCTAATGGGAACGGTGCGAGAACGGGGCAAAAGGAGAAAAGGGGAAAACCAAAGAGTAAGCGGAAGTACCTGAATGCTTATTGTACCGATTTGACTGCTAAAGCGCGGGCAAACCAAATTGATGCCATTGTTGGCAGAGATAAAGAGATTGCCCGTGTCATTCAGATTTTGTCCCGCCGGACAAAAAACAATCCATGCCTGATTGGTGAACCTGGTGTAGGCAAGACAGCCGTTGCAGAAGGGCTTGCCCTGAGGATTGCTTCTGGTGATGTACCTGCAAGACTGCGGAAGAAAGAAATCCATCTGCTGGATTTGACTGCACTGGTAGCGGGCACACAGTTCCGCGGCCAGTTTGAGAGCCGAATTAAAGGATTGATCGATGAGGTCAAGGCAGAAGGCAATATTATTCTCTTTATTGACGAGGTGCATAATCTTGTTGGTACAGGAGATGCCGAGGGCAGTATGAACGCTGCCAATATTTTAAAGCCTGCACTTTCTCGTGGAGAGATCCAGGTAATCGGTGCTACTACTTTTACAGAGTACCGCAAGCATATCGAAAAAGATACGGCTTTAGAGCGCCGTTTTCAGCCGGTAACGATTGCAGAGCCTTCTACGAAGGAAGCAACCGAAGTGCTCAAAGGCATTAAATCTTATTATGAGAATTTTCACCGTGTAAGAGTCAGTGACGACTTATGCCGCAGAGCGGTTGTACTTTCGGAACGCTATATTACGGATCGTTTTCTGCCGGATAAGGCAATCGACCTTTTGGATGAAAGTTGTGCCTGCGCAGCACTGCGGAATAAGTCGATGGAGGAATACGATAGAACCTCGGAGCGGCTGGATGATCTGCGCAAAGAAGAAGAGACACTGACAGCCGAAGGGGCAGAGCCGGATTATAAAAAGCTGGCCGAAGTTCGTACGGAAATCTCTAAATTAGAGCAAAAAGAAGTACAGTTGGCACCATTTGCTTTGGGAGCACCGGTAGAGGAAGCAGATCTTGCAAAAGTAATTGAGCTTTGGACCGGAATCCCTGCCAGCCGTATTCGTGAAAACGAGCTTAAAAAGCTTGCACATCTTGATGAGACACTCAACCAGAAGGTAATTGGTCAAGAAGAAGCCGTTAAGGCACTTTCTGATGCAATTTGCCGAAGCAGAGTTCAGCTGAGTCCTCGTCGTCGCCCGGCAAGTTTTATTTTTGTAGGGCCGACAGGAGTTGGAAAGACAGAGCTGGTCAAAGTTTTGTCGCAGGAGCTGTTTGATACACCAGAGACGCTGATTCGCCTTGATATGAGCGAATTTATGGAGAAGCATAGTGTTTCCCGCATTATCGGTTCTCCTCCGGGATATGTGGGTTATGATGAGGCCGGACAGGTTACAGAAAAGGTTCGCCGTCGTCCTTATAGCGTGCTCCTTTTTGATGAAATTGAAAAAGCGCACCCAGATGTAATGAACATTCTGTTGCAGATCCTTGATGAAGGACGTATTACAGATGCACACGGCCGCACGGTCAATTTTGAGAATACTGTGATTGTGATGACCAGTAACGCCGGCAGCACTTTGAAAGAAGGCAGCCTTGGCTTTGCTAGAAGCGAACAAGATATCACCCGCGAACGTGCAATGAAGGGACTTTCGGAGTTTTTGCGTCCGGAATTCCTCAGTCGTGTAGATGAAATTATTGTTTTCCGTCAGCTGAGTGTAGATGATTTTCAAAAAATTGCTGCTCTAATGCTGAATGAGTATGTTGGAACGCTCAAGGAACGTGGAACCATTTTCACCTATGATGAAAAAGCGACCCGCTGGCTTGCAGAGCACGCTCATGGGAAAAAGAGTGGTGCACGAGACCTGCGCAATCTGATTCGCAAAGAGGTGGAGGACCGTCTGGCAGCGGTAATTATTGATTCCGGTGATGTGACATTGACTGGAGTCGCCTTGACGACCGACGAAAACGGAATCAAACTGAATATTCTAAAATAAAGAAATTAAGAGCCGACAAGACCAATTAAAAATGGAATTGTCGGCTCTTTCCTTGACAATCGAAAACCAGGTGCTAATATAGAAAGACAGAAGAATTGTTAAGGAATAATCCCAAAAATGAAAAGGGAGCAATCGTTTATGAATTACCATTTTGATCAAGTAGTTGATCGGAGGGGAAGCAATTCCATCAAATACGATTTTGCCCGGGAATTGGGGAAACCACAGGATGCACTTCCAATGTGGGTGGCAGATATGGATTTCCCTTCACCACCGGAAGTCCTGGAAGCACTGCATAAAGCTTGTGATTATGGCGTTTTTGGTTATACACAGCCGAAAGAGCTTTACATGGAAGCGGTTTCCAACTGGTTTCTCAAGCATCATGGATTTTGTCCAAAAGCGGAGTGGCTGGTTTTTTCACCGGGCGTTGTATTTGGACTTTCTGCTTCGGTAAGAGCATTTACTGAACCGGGGGATTCTGTTTTGATTCAGCAGCCTGTTTACGATCCATTTGGAAAAGTTGTTGTTAATAACGGCAGAAAACTTGTTGTCAATGAACTGTGTCTTCATAATGGGCATTATGAAATTGATTTTGAAGATTTTGAAGAAAAAATTATAAAAAATCATGTAAAGCTTTTTCTTTTCTGCAGCCCGCACAATCCGGTTGGACGTGTCTGGAAAAGAGAAGAATTAATGCGGATAGGGCAGATCTGCCTTGCGCATCAGGTATTAGTCGTATCAGACGAGATTCACTGTGATTTTACTTATCCGGGATTTTCTCATATCATGTTCCCGTCGCTAAGTGAAACTTTTGCACAGAATTGTATTCTCTGTACGGCGCCGAGTAAAACTTTTAATCTTGCAGGGCTGCAGGTGAGCAACCTGTTCGTCCCGAATGATTCCTTGAGAAAAAAGCTCAGAAAAGAAATCGAAAAGACCGGATATGAGGAGCCAAATCAGTTGGGCGCAGTTGCTTGTGAGGCTGCTTATCGGTATGGGGATCTGTGGCTCAAAGAGTTGTCTTCCTATCTCAAAGAAAATCTTGATTTTGTGCGGAAATATCTTACCGAAAAACTGCCGCAAATTCATCTCATTGAGCCGGAAGGCACCTATCTGCTTTGGCTTGATTTTCGTGCATTGAAGTTTTCTCCATCTGAATTAGATGATTTTATTATAAAGAAAGCACGGTTGTGGTTGGATGACGGTCCAATCTTCGGACAGGGCGGAGAGGGCTTTCAGAGAATAAACATTGCTTGTCCGCGTTCCGTTCTGGAAGTAGCGATGGATCGTTTGAAATGGGCAATCGATGGATTGAATTAGGAGGGGTTTTTATGCCTTATGTACCAACGGTTGATGAGGCCAGAAAGATTTTGGGAAAGTACAATCAAGATGCGTTTCATTTGCGGCATGGAGAAATCGTTTCGGGAGTCATGGGATATTTTGCAAAGGAATACGACCCAGAACGGGTAGATTTTTGGCGTGTTGTAGGGATGCTTCATGATCTGGATTTTGAGCGCTGGCCGGAAGAACACTGTGTGAAGAGTCAAGAACTCATGAAAAAATTGGATCTGGATCCGGCATTGATTCGTGCAACAGCGAGTCATGGATGGGGAATCCGTGTTGATATTGAGCCTAAATTGATGATGGAAAAGGTGCTTTATGCGGTCGATGAGCTGACAGGCTTGATCGGTGCGGTTGCTCTTGTAAGACCCAGCCGCAGCATTATGGATATGGAACCGAAATCCGTCAAGAAAAAGTTTAAAGATGTAAAGTTTGCAGCCGGTTGTTCTCGGGATGTCATTCGAAAAGGTGCCGAAATGCTAGGCTGGACGATGGATGAATTGATCTCAAAGACGCTTCTTGCCATGAAGAGCCTAAAAGAGACCATTCCGGACCTGTAAAGATGAAGATTGTTATTATTGGGGCGGGATTTCTTGGTGGAGATTATCTGATCCCCGGATATGAACTATTGACTTCTGACCTCTCGAAAGAGGTACGTGCAGTAAAAGGCAACTTCGAAAATATGGAACAGCGCGAAAAGGAGCTTCCTTTTCCTTTGAGCGCCGGAAACGGCCGCGAGATTTTAAAGCAATTTCAGCCGCAGATGATCGTCTTTTCTCCTCCACCGGATCAAGCGAAAGAAATTGCAGAAAACACAATTTTTCCGTATTGCAAAGAGCGGTCAGAACAGAATTTGTCTTTGCCGGAAATTGTTTCTGCGATTCCGGGGCTTTCTGCAGACTGGTTTTCTGAAAAATCAAAGCTTCCCATTTCTGCAGCAAAGATCATGCCCAGCATGGCGGAACCGATTGCCGGCGTAGAAGCAGGTGCTTTGGGCGCAAGTTTTGTTTCTCTTTCTCAAAATGCGAGGGAAGATTTTCGGCAGAGGGTGCAGACTTTGCTTTCAAAAACCGGAGAAGTCTTTTTCCTCAGTGACCATGATGTTATTTCACTTTTGGCGGTTAAAATCAGCAGCCATCTTTGGAGTAATGCGGCTATGGATATCTGTGATGCGGCACAGGCATATGGACAGCAGATTTCTACCCAGGAAATTGGTTCTGCAGTGCGGTTCTATCATCGTAAAAGAGAAGCTGACGCACAAAAGTCTATCTATCCGTGCGGAGAAGATAGCTTACCAAATTGGGCTCGCCATTTTCTCGATTCAATGGAGAATGCGTGGTTTTCCGGGCTTCGCCAGTATACGGCGAAGCAGGAGCTTTCGATTCCGTTGGAAGAGGCTGAACGAATCAATCATCTGTCTTATGAGATGAATTTATTGAATGTACAGCTGGAATCGAGAGAAAAGTTGCTTTTAAACATTAAACATCATGCAACATCGGGGGGACTTTTGGAAAGGGGCTGTATGCTCTATGAGGAAACTTTGTCGGGACCGCTCAAAAGGGCAGTGGAGCAGGCAATCAGAAGTAGTTCTCCAAATGAAGCATTTTTGTTTTTGCAGGATGAGATCGACGGGATTACCAAAGCAGTGCGAAGGCATGGAATGAATTTGAAATAATATTTGAAATAATAGATAAGAAGGAAGCCGACAGAATAATCGTTCTGTCGGCTTCCTTCTTTATGATGCTCCGTTGAGCCTTAATAATGATAAAATTTGCTTTTTGTAATCTAAAAAGGTAGAAGTCAGGGGAAAATCACTGGAACGTGGACGTGGCTCAGCAATTTTTATTTCGGCGGTAATAGTCGACGGTGTACCGGAAAGAATATAAATGCGGTCGGAAAGAAGAATGGCCTCGTTAATATCATGGGTGATAAAGAGGGTGGAAAGTTTAATTTTTTCCATCACATTCAGATACCAGTGATGAATGGCACTTTTGGTAATCGTATCTAAAGCTGAAAAAGGTTCGTCTAAAAGTGCAGCGCCATCGTTTGAAAAATAGGTCCTTAAAAGGGCAACCCGCTGCCGCATTCCGCCTGAAAGTTGAGAGGGCCATTTGTTTTCCGTACCGGAAATCCCAAACTCGGGGAAAAATGCGGCTGCTTTTTCTCTAGCTTGTGCTTTTGTTTCGCCGCGGATTAAGAGAGGCAGTGCTGCATTATCAAGCACCGTGCGATAGGGAAGGAGCAGATCTTTTTGCAGCATATAAGCAAGGTGTCCGGCTTCTCCCGTAATCTCTTTCTCGCGCAGAAAGATATGACCGCTTTTTGGCATTTGAAGACCGGATAGGACATTAAACAGAGTGGTTTTTCCAGCGCCGGAAACACCAAGCAGGCAGATAAGTTCGCCTTCTGCTAAATAGAGATTTACCTCTTTAAAAATCGTTGTGCCGGAAAATTCCTGTGAGAGATTTTTCGCTTTTAAAAGACATGATTGACTCATTTTTCGTTTGGCAGATAGTCATTGGAGAAGCCCTCTCCAGCAGAAATTTCTTTTTCAATCAGCTGATTGTCATAGAGCCATTTATAAAAGCCATTCCAACGGGAAGCATCAATGATTCCCCATTGAGGGGCATCATCTTGATATTTTGAAGCAAGCCATTCTTGACTCTCTTTGACTAAAGCTTCATTGCTGCGAAGTTCCGGCGCTGCATCCATCAAAATTTCTGCAGCATCATCTGGATGATCGATTGCATATTGGTATCCTTTTTGTACGGCAGAAAGAAATTTCTTTGCCGTTTGGGGCTCTTTCTTAAGAAAATCGTTGTTGGCAATCAAAACCGGGGTATAGCAATCAAATACCGGGTCGATATCTTTAAATGCAAAATAGTTTGTTTCGACTCCTTGCACTTTAGCAGAAAGGCCATCCCACGCGTAATAGACCCATGCAGTATCAACATTGGACTGAATGGCTGCAACCGCGTCGAAACTGTTTCCGCAAGGGACCATTTTGAGTTTTGTTGCATCGCCGCCGTCTTTTTGAATGATGTAATTGACCATGGCTTTTTCTACCGGAGTATCCCAAGTAGCATAAGTATGGCCTTCCATCTCTTTTGGAGAAGTGATTCCCTTGCTTTTTAAGGAAATAATTCCACTGGTGTTGTGTTGAATCAGCGCGGCAACAGCAGTAATTGGGACAGGAGTATCGGCAGCTAAAGCAGGGGCAATATCGGAATCCTGAAATCCTACACCAAACTGTGCTTTTCCGGAGCCGACCAAAGAGACCGCACCGTCTTCCGGAGGCTGTTCGATCTCAACGTCCAAACCTTCGTCAGCAAAGTAGCCGAGCTTTTGTGCGGCATAGATCCCGGTATGATTGGTGTTCGGAGTCCAATCAAGAACAAACGTAATTTTTTCCGGATTCTGCGTTTGAGAGGCAGTCTGAGAAGAAACCGCTGTGTTGGAAGAGGAAGCTTGTGTACTGCCGCAAGCAGTTATCCCGAAAGGAATGGATAGTGCCAAAAAACAGGCTGCAACTTTTTTTAATTTCATATTTAACTCCTTAATTCGTTTTTGAAGATTGCTTTTCAGATTTTTCCCAAGGCATGCAGAACTTTTGCAGAAGATCCACAGCCTTCATTAAAAGTAGGCTAATGATACTGGTAAGTAAAATAACAGCAAACATGTTGTTATAAGCATAGGCCTTGCGAACGCGGGTCATATAGACTCCTAAACCGTTTGTGCCGCCCAGCCATTCTGCAACGACTGCACTGACCATCGCGTAAGTCGTACTGATTCGCAGTCCGGCAAAAAAGCGGCTCAGGCTTGCGGGAAATTTGACATAGCGAAAAATTTGTAAGCGAGAGCTGCCCATGGTTTTCATTAAGCGGACCGTATCTGGATCGACAGAACGAAATCCGTCTAAAAGAGAGACAGAGATCGGAAAATAACAGACGATCACGACTAAGACGACTTTCGGCGCGATTCCGAATCCCATCCAGATCAGCAGAAGCGGAGCAATCGCAATGGTTGGAATGGTTTGTGTAATGACTAGAATCGGATATAACGCGTGATAAAAAAATTCAAACCGATCCATTGCAACTGCAGTCAGAAAGGCAAGGCATACCCCAATCAGCATTCCCAAAAAAGTTTCCTGTAAGGTGAAACCGGCCTGTATCATTAGATTGGAAAAATCAGAAAAGAAAGCGGCGATTACATCGGTAGGACTTGGCAAAAGGTATCGCGGAATCCAACGAAGATCAACGGCCGCTTGCCAAAGTAAAATCAGCAGAATAAGCAGCAGAGGAGACGCCAGCTTATTTGTGATATTTGTCCACTTTTTGTGCAATCGTCAGCACCCCGCCTTCTGGTTTGTAGGCAATTTTAACGTAGGAGGCAACTTGCGGGCAGCCTGCTTTGATAGCAATATACTGACAGTTTTTAACGATTTCCATGAGGTCCTCATAGTTACCTTCGATGGTGGTTTCAAATGGGCCGACGTAATAAGAGACCCCGGTACTTTTGATGTAGGCGATCACCTCATCAACAATACGAACCACCTCTTCATCGGAATCTACATTTGGAAGCACTTGAATAGCGATACTTGCGGGAAATTTCATACGTTT
>DIQY01000134.1 GCA_002424295.1 Ruminococcaceae bacterium UBA5450
CCGTCGACTCGAAGACTCGGCAGTGAAATACTCACTTTCTCATCTTTTGTCCACTCAAGGAGCTTGTCCAGTAATGGATTGATTTGAGAATAATCACTGGTACTCAGCGAAGACAATGAAACTTCGTCATATCCTGTGCTTTCGCAAAGATCTTTACACTGACGGTTAACTGTATCCGGACTCTTTTCGCGAACCGGACGATATAGAAATCCGGCCTGGCAGAACCGGCAGCCGCGAATACATCCGCGAAAAACCTCTGAAACTGCACGGTCATGGATAATTTCAAGAAATGGAACCATGCATTTATCTGGAAAGTAGCAATGATCCATATCCAGCATCAATCGCTTTTCGACCCTTTGCGGTGCTCCATGAGTCGGCGTAATCGCTTTTACAGTACCGTCCTCATGATATTGCACTTCATAAAAAGAAGGTACATAAACGCCTTTAATCTTAGCGGCAGCCTCCAAAAATTCTTCTTTTGAGGCACCGCGCTTTTTATATTTCCGATAAAGGTCGCAGACCTCTAAATCTACTTCTTCTCCTTCTCCAACAAAAGCAAGATCAATAAAATCCGCAATCGGCTCCAGATTGCAGACGCATGGACCCCCTGCCACCACAAGATTCTTAAGCCCTTTTCTGTCTTTAGATAACAGAGGAATCCCAGACAATTCCAACATATTAAGAACATTGGTATAACAAAGTTCATACTGCAGGGTAAATCCGATAATATCAAATTCAGAGAGTGCGTCACCGCTTTCCAGAGCGCAAAGAGGCGTATGTGTCTCTCTCATGAGCTCTTCCATATCCGTCCACGGTGCGAATGCACGTTCACACCACAGATAATCCGGAAGATTTAGTTCGCTATAAAGAATCCGCAGCCCCAAGTGAGACATTCCGACTTCATAAATATCCGGAAAGCAAAAAACAAATCGCAAGTCGATATTCTTTAGATCTTTTTGAATACTGTTGAGTTCTCCACCAACATAACGTCCCGGTTTTTGAACTTTCGGAAGCAAAGCTTCCATTTGTTTATTAATCACAGAAATCCTCCCAAAAAGAATTCTCTTTATTATATCGTGCTTTCGAAAAGTTTTCAAGCAGTTCGCATTTTACTTCAACAACAGAAATGCCATCAAGTAAATACTACAAAGCAATAAAGAAAAATTCCATTTGGAGTGAAACAGAACGATAAAGCCGAGGATGCCTAGCGGAACGAGGATGCAAAAGGAAATAATTTTTAAAATGCTTTCTACTGTATTTTCCGGGAAATAAAGACAAAGCAGAGAAAAAAGGGCCTGCCCCCCATCCAAAGGAATCACAGGAAGCAAATTAAATAATCCCAAAGCCAGATTCATCTGTGCAAAAAGGGTCTGGTTTCCCAGCAAAAAAAGAAGCCCTCCGAGAAGAAGATTTACTGCCGGACCGGAAAGGTTCACCAGACAATCTTTTTGATAAGAAGTCTTTTCTGAAGATGCGCTGATTTCTGCTCCAAATGCTGTCAGACAGATTTTTTTAGGAATTCTCCCGCAGAGAATCATCATAAAAACATGGGACAGTTCATGAATTGCAGCTGCAAGCAGGCCATAACTCAAAAATCCGGTAGTATCCAGCATCAGCAGCAGAGAAATCATCAGCAGAAAGGATATTCTAATCGTAAATTCACAATGACAAATCTCAAATTTCATATTTGACTGTTGCTGTTATCATAGGAAGGAAATACTGGAATCAATTGGCGTTCCCAATCTTTTACCTGATCATTCGGTAAAATATTTTGTTCTGACTGCAGCTGATACCAACTGCGTACCTGCCCATAAATGGGTTGATCTACAGTTTTTAAAATAATTGCTGCCAGCAAGGCGCCAACACAAACGATGAGTTGAACGACGCGTAAAAGCTTTTCTCCTTCTTTCATAAAAAGCACCTCCTCGCTCTTATCTTATGAAAAAAAGAGGACGAACATGCAAAGAGCAGGAAAAGCATTTATGCTTTTCCTGCTCTTTTAAAAAAGAAATTTATTTTTTTGACTGGATATATTTATCAATAGAAGCTGCGGCTGTTTTTCCGCCCCCCATTGCAAGAATAACCGTTGCTGCACCGGAAACCGCATCTCCTGCAGCATAGACTCCTTCACGGGTTGTCTTCATGGAATCATCTACCACAATACAGCCTTTACGGTTGGCTTCGAGCCCCTCGGTTGTAGAACGAACCAGCGGATTCGGACGGTTTCCGATTGCCATGACTACACAGTCTACTGGAATTTCATAATTGCTGCCCGGAATTTCAATCGGACGGCGGCGGCCGGAAGCATCCGGCTCTCCGAGTTCCATCTTAATACACTCGATCGCTTTTACATGACCATTTTTGTCTCCGAGAATCTGAACCGGATTGCGCAGAAGATCAAACTTTACGCCTTCTTCTTTTGCATGGTGAATCTCTTCTTTTCTGGCCGGCATTTCCTCTTCGGAACGACGATAAACGATCGAAACTTCTTCGGCACCTAAACGTAAAGCGGTTCTGGCAGCATCCATCGCAACATTTCCGCCGCCTACAACAGCAACTCGTTTTGGTTTAATCATAGGAGTATCATAATCAGGATTATAAGCTTTCATCAAATTGACACGAGTTAAAAATTCATTTGCGGAATAAGTACCGACTAAATCTTCTCCCGGAATATTCATAAAGCTCGGTAACCCTGCTCCAGTTCCGATAAAGACCGCCTC
>DIQY01000112.1:0-10246 GCA_002424295.1 Ruminococcaceae bacterium UBA5450
TTCCAGTTTTTTCTCAAAGGGCAGGAAGAACCGCTAAAACGCGCGGTAAGCATGAACACTTATAAAACCGCTCTTCATATCGTCAACTCTTGCTATGAATCAAACAAGGATGATTTTATTCAGGTGGACAACCATCTGGCTGAAAAGATTTTGGAACGTTACCAAAATGAGGAAGCTGCTTCCTCCAATCAAGAATTAACAAACGATTGATAAAATTTCTTTTTAGGAGGACTTTTATTTTATGTGCGGATTGACAGGTTTTACCGGAGAGGTACTTGATTATAATGAAGTCATCGGGAAAATGACCGATGTAATCACCCACCGCGGACCGGACTCCAGCGGTGTTTATACAGATGACGGCATCTGCATGGGATTTCGCCGCCTCTCCATCATTGATATTGCCGCAACCGGCGACCAGCCGATTTACAACGAAGACAAAAACTTAGTGATCACCTTTAATGGTGAAATTTACAATTATCAGCAGCTGCGTGAAGAGCTGATTGGCCTTGGTCATCAATTCTACACCCATACCGACACCGAAGTCATTCTTCATGGTTTTGAAGAGTGGCAGGAAAAGGTTTTGGATCGGCTGCGCGGAATGTTCTGTTTTGCGATCTGGAATCGTCAGGAAAAAAGTCTTTTCATTGCCCGTGACTTCTTTGGCATTAAACCAATGCACTATGCGATGGTCGACGGTCATCTTGTTTACGGCAGCGAAATTAAATCGATCTTGGAATTTCCGGGATTCGAAAAGAAACTGAATCTTAAAGCGCTCGACAGCTATCTTTCCTTTGAATATGTCGTACCGCCTCAAACCATGTTCGAAGGAATTTCCGTACTTTTGCCCGGCCATTATCTCTGGTATAAAGATGGAAAAGTCACCACGACCCGCTACTGGGAGCCGAAATTTGAGGAAGACGATTCTATCACCGAAGAACAGGCAGTCAAGATGATCGAAGATGTCTTTGAAGACAGTGTGCAAGCGCACCGAATTGCCGATGTAGAAGTTGGCTGTTTCCTTTCGAGCGGTGTAGATTCCAGCTATGTTGCCTCCTATTTTGGCGGACAAAAATCCTTTACCGTCGGATTCGGTGAGGATATTCGCTACAATGAAATCAGCTATGCACAAGATCTTTCCAAAGAAGTTGGACTTGAGCATCATTATAAACTGATCAGCCCGGAAGAATACTGGGGCAATATCAAAAAAGTCCAGTATCATATGGATCAGCCCGAGGCGGATGCTTCCTGTATTGCACTGTATTTTGTGAGCAAAATTGCCAGCCAATATGTAAAAGTCGTCCTTTCCGGTGAAGGTGCAGATGAGCTCTTCGGCGGATACAATATTTACCATGAGCCGGATGATATGGCCGGCTATAAAAGGATTCCCCGCCCGATCCGCAGAGCGCTTGCAAAGCTTGCAGAAGCAATGCCCTTCCGCTTTAAGGGCAAGAATTTTCTCATTCGCGGCGCGCAGGATATTGAAGAAAGCTTTATCGGCAACTGCAGCATGATCACCATGAAGGAAAAGCGTGCGATTCTCCGTCCGGAGATTCCGGTATACCGTCCGCAGGAACTCACAAAGCCCATTTATGATCGGGTAAAAGATAAGGACGATGTCACCAAGATGCAGTATCTTGACCTGCACGTCTGGATGGCCGGCGATATTCTTTTAAAAGCAGACCGCATGAGCATGGCAAACTCACTAGAGCTTCGAGTTCCATTCCTTGATAAAGATGTCTGGGAAGTTGCCCGCCATCTGCCCAAAAAGCTGCGGGTAAATTCTCAGAATACAAAATACGCCATGCGCAAAGCCGCCGAGCGCCATTTGCCGCAATCCACCGCTCAGAAAAAGAAGCTAGGATTTCCGGTACCGACTCGGGTGTGGCTGCGGGAAGAACCTTATTACACCATTGTTAAAAATGCTTTTCAGAGTGAGACTTCCAAAAAGTTCTTTAACCCTGATGCATTAATTAAGCTGCTCGATGAGCATAAAGCCGGAAAAGTTGATAATAATCGTAAGATCTGGACTATTTTCGTCTTTTTGATGTGGTACGATGTTTACTTTAACGGTGCTTCTCATGAACCCGGCAGCGAACCTGTGATGTCCAAATAAGATTTCTAAAAAAGCTAAAAAGTACCGCCTTTAAAATGGCGGCATTTTTTAATTTTATACTATTTTTTTTCGAATTTTGGAAAATTTTCGAAGAAGTTGTCTTTTTTTCTTCTTTTTATTTTTAGGGGTTGCTTTTTAAGAACTTTTATCGTATGATAATCACGCTCTCTTTATAAGTTCTTTATAAAAGGAGCTCTTTTTGCGGTATTTTACCGTCTCGGTCAGTCGCAATTCCCTGACCTAAATTAAAACACGGAGGGACTATTTCTATGCAAAAACAAAATCGTACCGTCTATTTTCTATGCCAAAGCGCACTGATTGCCGCCGCTTATGCGGTCTTGACCCTTGCCGCGGCCGCGCTTGGTTGGGCCTACGGTCCAATACAGTTTCGCTTTAGCGAAGCGCTCACCGTTTTGCCTGCCCTAACTCCGGCTGCAGTGCCAGGACTTGCTGTTGGATGCTTTCTAGCAAATCTCGGCAGTCCTTTAGGCCCGGTTGATTGGATCTTCGGGACACTTGCTACCCTTTTGGCAGCATTATGGAGCCGTTCTCTGCGCCATATTAAGGTACGCGGAGTACCTGTTTTGGCGCCGCTCCCACCGATCATCTGCAATGCCGTAATTATTGGCCTTGAGATTGCCTGTCTCGGAGATTCCGGCTTTTCAATGAGTGGATTTTCTATGGCGGCTTTTTTACCAAATGCACTTTATGTTGGCTTGGGAGAACTGGTGATCTGTTATGGTCTGGGACTGCCGCTTCTCTATATTCTAGAACATGTTTTGCAAAAGAACAGTCATTTAAAAACACTTTTCCCTCAAAATTAATTATTTTGAGAAGGAAGTTGCTTTGATTGAGGTGTCAACAAAATGTCTTCCAAGATTCGCTCCCCGTTCCGCAATACACCGCCGATCCGGCTGATTGTGCTTAGCTTTATGCTTGTAATTTTAACAGGGACTATTCTGCTGATTTTTCCTTTCTGCAGCCGTAACGGCAGCTTTACTGCTCCGATCGACGCACTTTTTGTTGCGACTTCTGCAACATGCGTAACCGGGCTGTCTCCTTTTGATACTTGGACGCACTGGAATGAAGTCGGCCAGTTGGTCATTATTCTTTTGATTCAAGTCGGCGGCTTGGGGTTGGTTACTTTTACGACGGGCGTTACCATGCTGCTGCGCCGCAAAATGGGACTTAAGGAACTACGGCTCGCTGTAGAAAACGCCAATGGAGAAAGTGGTTTGATCCGTCATTTAATCCGCATTACGCTCGGCTTTACTTTCTCTTGTGAATTGCTTGGTGCCCTTCTGCTCATGATTCGCTTTGTTCCAATTTATGGCCCCTATGGAATTTGGATTTCTGTTTTTACTGCAATCTCTGCTTTTTGTAATGCCGGATTTGATATTTTGGGTCTTTCTAATCCTGGTCAAAGTCTAATTCCCTATGTAGCAGATCCTTTGGTTTGTGTCACTGTTGCAACACTTCTCGTCGTCGGCGGACTTGGATTCGTCGTGGTGAGCGATATTTTCTATGCAAAAATTCGGCCGCACCTTCTGCATCAGGATCATCTGCATCGTCTTTCCCTTCAATCAAAATTGGTTCTTTACTGCAGTGCTGCTCTTCTTCTGGTTGGTGCCATTCTGTTCTTTTTCTTGGAAGATGACAACACCCTTCAGGGACTTTCTCTCGGCGCAAAGATCAACGCTTCTTTCTTCCAGTCTGCGAGCGCAAGAACCGCCGGATTTGCTTCTGTTCCTATCGCGTCTGAATTAGACATCACAAAAATTGTCACAATTCTTTTGATGTTTATCGGCGCCTCGCCGGGATCAACCGGAGGTGGTATTAAAACAACCACTTTTGTTGTGCTTGTCTTTACTGTAATTTCCGTACTGCACAACAAGACTTATACTGTTATTCAGCATCATCGGGTCAGTCAGCACATTGTTTACCGTTCCCTTGCAATCTGCAGTGTAGCGCTTTTGACCGTCATTTTGACAACTTGCGTCATTACTTTCTGCGATCCCATTAATGGCATCGATGCTTTATTTGAATCCACCAGTGCTTTTGCGACCGTAGGACTTTCGGCAGATGTTACTTCAAGGCTTACATTTTGGCCAAAACTTGCACTCTCATTCACGATGTATCTCGGCAGAGTTGGTCCGGTCTCTTTGGGACTTTCGATGCTTTTGCATAGGCACCAAGATAAAGATATCATTCGAACGGACTGCATCCTGCCGGAAGCTAAAATTAGTGTAGGATAAATTGAACCTTTAAAATCAGCAAAGCAAAATAAACTCTTTTCTCTTTGCTGATGATTTTTAAAAGGCTCCGACGTTGTAATAGAACAACGCCGGAGCCTTTTATTTTATGAAATTTAAGTTCATTTATAATCTTTTTCTCTTTTCGCCGCTGAAACTTTTTTACAAAGTTCCAACCATTGACACCCTGGGCAAAATTCTTCCAAGCGATCAAGAGCAAGTTTCCTTGTCCGATCAGAAAATTCTTTCCAGCTAACTTTCTCCCCGGGAGAAAGTTTTATTTCTTTCAAGACCAATTGATCAAACAACAACGGGTGATCGGACTCACAACGGCTTCCCCTTCGGTGTGGACAAGTCTTACAAAGGTCGTCCGCTCCCTGTGCGATCTCGATCTGCGTTTCCGGGTGCGCTTTAAGAAGCGCTGCCGTTCGGCTCATATTGTTCGTAAATTCACCGCTGTAGCCTTCCCCAACAAAATTCAGAAGGCACAGCCCATGGTGTGGCCGTAAATACATTTTAAGCCGCCGGATTACAGCGCGGGCTGATTCTTTTAAGCGCTTTTTCCAACTGTGGAACAAGAACTGCTACTGCCGCAATTTTAACAGCGTCACCGGGCAAAAACGGCACAACACAAAGCGTTAAAGCAGAAAGCGGCGGCGTATGGGTAACAACAACAAACCAAGCCGTACCAAACGCATACAGCACGATCGTCCCTAAAATCATGCTCAGTACCATTCCTATCACTTTTTTTCTGCCTTGTGCATTCTTCCCAAAGTGCTCATAAAGTACCCCGCTCAATGCAACCAGCGCAAGGTATCCTATCAAATATCCTCCTGTAGGACCTACAAGTTCCCCTACCCCAGAACTGTATCCCGCAAAGACCGGCAATCCGACTGCACCGAGAATTAAATAAACAAGCTGACTCAAAGTTCCATATTTTGTCCCCAGCAAAACTCCCGCCAGCATAACGGAAAAAGTAGCCAAAGAAATCGGTACCCCGCTCGGCATCGGAATCGAAAGCGGCGCTAGCACACAGGTAATTGCCGCACACATCGCGCAGAAAATTAAATTTTTTGTAGACTCTTTCATCATGATTTTCCCCCTCTTAAAAAGCATTTTTATTATAATCCTTCCTATTTTAATTGTCAACAAAGTGCTAAAATGTAGTTGACAATTATTTTTTTTGTCTTATAATAAAAATCATGATTCCGCGAGACAGAAAGGTTGGATTTAAATGGAATTAATTTGCAATTTAAAAAGCCGTCTTTTAAACGGCGGCGAACAAGTCTGCCGTAAAGAGGCATTGGAATTAATGAAAGCCCCTTTAGAGGAACTCACAAGTGCTGCAAGAGAGCTGCAGCAAAAACTTTGCGGGACTTCTTTTCATCTTTGCACCATTATCAATGGAAAAAGCGGACGCTGTAGTGAAGATTGCGCTTACTGTGCGCAGTCCTGTCGTTTCCATACAGGTGCCGACGTCTACGGCGTTCTTCCTCCGGAAGAAATGGCCAAAAGCGCTCTCAATAATTATCAGCAGGGAATCCGCCGCTTTTCGATTGTTACCTCCGGCCGAGCGCTCACAAATAAAGAAGTAGACGAAGTCTGCGAAGGCTTTTCTGCAATCCGTAAGGCATGCCCAATTGGACTTTGTTCTTCTAATGGATTGCTCACCCTCCCGCAGCTCAAAAAGCTGAAAGCAGCCGGTGTAACCCGCTATCACTGCAATCTGGAAACTTCGCGCCGCTTTTTTCCGTCTATCTGCTCCACCCACACTTACGATGAAAAATTACAAACCCTGCGCTGGGCAAAAGAAGCCGGCATGCAGCTTTGCAGCGGTGGAATTCTCGGAATGGGAGAAACCATGGAGGACCGCATTGATATGGCATTGACTTTACGGGAATTAGGTGTCGATTCTGTTCCAATGAACGTATTAAATCCGATTCCGGGCACTCCTTTGGAAAATTGTCCTGCACTCCTCTATGATGAGATTCGCCGTACTGCCGCAATTTTTCGATTTCTGCTGCCTAAAAAACAAATTCGCATGGCCGGAGGCCGCGCTTTGTTCCCAGACAAGGGACTTGCCCTGATGGAAAGCGGCCTAAATGCCGCTATTTCCGGCGATATGCTGACTACTTACGGAATCAGCCCTAAAGATGACTTTTCCTTGGCCGAAAAAGCGGGCTATCACACAATCCGCTCATAATTTTATTGTTAACTTATTTTTAAAATATAGTTGACAATAAGGTAAAACGCGTCTATACTAAAAATCGTTTGAACTATTTGAACAGGAGAATCAGTATGAAAATCAAAAATCGCACTTATTTGATGGTAGTATCAGGACTTTGCGTCGCTCTAACCGCTGTATGTGCACAGCTGATCGTAATTTTGCCATTCACTCCGGTACAGATCACATTGTCTGTCTGCGCCGTTTACATGACCGGCGTCCTTTTACCAAAGCGCTGGGCTGTCTATTCTCAGCTTGCTTATATTTTGCTGGGTGGAATTGGTATCCCGATTTTTGGAAAATTCTCTGGTGGATTAGGCGTTCTGGCAGGCCCCACCGGAGGTTATCTCTTGGTTTATCCCATTATGGCGCTGATTGTTGCGGCAATATTGGAAAAATTCTCAGAGCGCAATCCTCTTCATTATATGTTGGCAATGTTTATTTCTCTGGTCGTCTGCTACATAGGCGGCTCTATCTGGTTCTGCTTTGTAGGCCATGTTGACCTGATGAAATCATTGAGTCTAACTGTTTTGCCATTTGTTCCGTTTGATTTGATTAAGATCGTTTTCTGCGGATTTCTGGCACAGGCGTTAATAAAAGCTCTTTCAAAACAAAAGCAACTATTTGCTTGATACAAAATTGCAACGGCAAAAAGGCCCGGATTTAAAAAATCCGGGCCTTTTTGTATTCTGTATCGTCAATTCATTAAAGGGTCCGTCCAATCGCTTCGGCCACTTTTGCAGCATGCTGAAAAAGTGCTGCATACTGTTCAAACGTCAGTTGCTGCGCCGCATCGCTCATCGCTTTTTGGGGTTCAGGATGTACTTCTACAATCAGCCCATCTGCTCCCGCAGCAACGCCGGCTAAAGCCAAAGGCTCCACATAGCGCTGCTTGCCAGCCGCATGAGAGGGATCTATGATAATCGGCAAGCTGCTGCGCTCTTTTACCACCGGCACGGCAGAGACATCCAACGTATTGCGGGTTGCTGTCTCAAATGTACGAATTCCACGCTCACAGAGGACGACATTTGAATTGCCTTCGCTCAGAATATACTCGGCGGCATCCAGCCACTCTTCGATCGTAGAGGCCATTCCACGCTTTAAAAGTACCGGCAGACCACTGCGGCCAAGCTCTCGCAAAAGGCGGAAATTCTGCATATTCCGAGCACCCACCTGCAGCATATCACAATATTTTCCCGCAATTTCAATTTGCTCGTAATCGGTTACTTCACTGATTACAAGAAGGCCCGTTTCATTTGCAGCTTCACGAAGAAGGCGATATCCTTCATCTTCCAGCCCCTGAAAAGCATAGGGGCTTGTTCTTGGCTTATATGCACCGCCACGCAGAAATTGTGCGCCGGCTTTTTTAACGCCCTGTGCTGCCGCCATAATTTGCTGCTCACTTTCCACTGCGCAGGGACCAGCCATCATTACAAGTTCTTTTCCGCCAATTATTACATTTTTTATCTTTACCTTACGCCCTTCCGGAACCATCTCACGACTTGCAAGCTTATAGCTATGCATAATCGGCACACATTTTTCTACTCCATCCATCAGTTCCAGATTTTCAGTCTCTAAGCGGCTTTTATCTCCAAGAACCCCAATAATGGTTGCCTGGCTTCCGGTAGAAAGGTTTGCTCCCAATCCTTTGTTTTTTAAAACTGCAATCACTTTCTGGACTTGATCGTTTGTGCAGTCCTTTTTCATTAAAATAATCATTAAAAATCGCCTCTCTTTTAAAATTTTATAATTTAAAGCTTAGACTCATTAAAGTGTCATTTGTAAAAAAACAACCACCCTATTGGGTGGCTGCTTTAAAGTGTTGGCATTTACCTATTTTCCCGGGCCATTACCAGCCAAGTATCTTCGGCGCAAGCGAGCTTAACTTCTGTGTTCGAAATGGGAACAGGTGGACCCTCGCCGCTATCTGCACCAACTAATGTCATTTCCTGACGACTTGTTTATAATACCATACCCATTCCGAAAATGCAAGCTTTTTTTCAAATTTCTTTGACTTTTTTTAAAGTTCCATCTCTGTATTCTCCAAAATATTTCTACAAGCGGCAAAAATACCGATACTAGCAAGGGCATTCCAAAAAATTGCAGGCAGCCCACAAACCCAACCTGGGATTTGGGGAAGGAACTGTGATACAAGATATCCGCTGGCAATAACCCCCGGCAAAACAATCACCATCAAGACCAACAGATAAAAGATCACGATCAGGCCCTTATTTTGCACACGCCCAAAAAGGCGCTCAGACAAGACAGAAACAGAAATAAAGGCCATTCCCAAGGTTCCGAGGCAAAGCGCACAAGAAATCGCAGTAAGCGGATTGCCCCGAAGGACAGCGCACATTACGGTAAAAAGGATCACGGCATCTACAAACGGTTTGATGATAGAAGTCAGCACCGCCCAAAGAAGTTTTTTAAACGGTTTTTCCGGCACCAAATAAATGTATGGTTTTACAAGTTCCAAAGTCCAAGGGCCTGAAACCTGCATAAAATATTCCACATATCCCGCGATAATCAAGCACATCATCATTAACATACCGGACGACATGTCTTCTTCTGCGGCAAAATTTATCTCAATGATTTTGCTGACTACAAGACAAATTGCCAAACAGGCAACGGTTGATTTCCCGACAAAAGGCAATCTATCCTTGCGGCGCATTTCCAAAATATGCTTATAAAAAAAGGTGCTTGCTCCCCAACCGCCATTGAGTCCGGTTTTATTGACACGAATTTTTCGGCTGCGCAGAGCAGCATTAGCAGAAGTACGCCCTGATTTTGCTGCACGCTGAATCGCATAATTATGCTCGGTCATATCGAGCACGTCTTCATAATAATCTGCATCACTTTTTATAAACGCGATAATGATTCCCAGTAAAGCCAGTACAAAAACGCCGATCAAAATCAACGCACGAAAAAAATTCTTCCCAATCAATGCAAAAACCGCACCTTTGACCCAACCCGCTATCGGAATCCATTCTATTTGTGGGCCTGCCATTGCTGTGAGCATAGCATCCAGTGAAAATCCGCTCTGCCAATAAGCAAAGAGCAAAACCAACGCTGCACAAACTGGAATCATCGTAATAATTCCCCGCGCAATCTGTACTTTACGGTCATCTTGATTGGTCACGCTATAAAGCAGCAGTGACAGCACCTGCGCACTAAACGCCACTAACATTACACCGAAAATCATCAACAACATATCGACTGTAGAAATTGAAAAGTTCTGCATCAGCGTTGCAGAATAACAAACCAAAAACAGCATTGTAATAATTGTGCTGCCCATTTGTTTAATCAACCCATAAATCAAGATTCGCTTTGAACTTAACGGCGAAACAAACAAATAGTTTACATCGCTCATGGAAAAAAAGGTTGCCCCTCGCTGTAAACCAGCATAAAGATTACTGCACAAAAAGAAAATCAAAAGTGCCAGATAGCCAGCCTGCAAATAACGAATATCCATTGCATGCTGACGCTCTGATGCAGAAAATGCCCCCATGACCAACATAACGACAAAGAACGCTGTAATCACTATGTATAAAACCAGTTTTGCTGGCTTATGCAGCAATTCTTTGAAGCCATTTTTGATCTCTTTGCGCATTAGATATCCAATGGCATTCATGCTTTTTCCTCCTCGTCTTCCTGCGG
>DIQY01000112.1:10471-13634 GCA_002424295.1 Ruminococcaceae bacterium UBA5450
CGGGTGCGGATTGCTGCAATTTTTCCATTCATCATAATTAATGCGCGGTCCCAAAGTTCTGAAACGCTGTCCAGCATATGCGTAGAGACTAAGATGGTACAACCTGTCTGTTTTAATTCCTGCATCATCATCTTCAGCTCTTTGATGGCATGCGGATCAAGTCCAATCAGTGGTTCATCAAGCAAAATCACTTTTGGACTCGGCAACAGCGCACAGGCAATCGAAAGCTTTTGCTGCATGCCTTTCGAAAGTTCCTTGCCTAATTTTTGCCGTTTATCGGAAAGTTCAAGGCGTTCTAACAAATGATCTGTTTTCTCTTTCCAATTTTCCACCCGGTATGCCCTGCCGATAAATTCCATATGCTCCTCTACCGTAAGCATTTCAATAGGAGCGGGTAACTCCGGAATATATCCAAAACATTTCTTTGCCTCTGTGCTTTTATTTGGATTTCCACAAACGGTAATATTCCCATGAAAGCGCAAAAGCCCTGCAATACACTTGATTGCCGTACTTTTTCCTGCGCCGTTTGGTCCGATCAAAACCGCAATTTCCCCCGGATAGACCGTAAATGAAATGTCATCGTTTGCCTTTAACTTTTTGTACTGTTTCGTCAAATGTGATACTTCCAGCATCTTTTTCCCTCTTCCTTTTTCCTTGGCTGTCTATTCCTAAAAATAAAACAGATCTTCAAATTTTACGTCCAATGCAACACAGAGAACCAGCGCAAGTTTTGCGGTAGGACTAAATTGTCCGGTCTCAATGGAGCTGATCGTTTGTCTGGAAACGCCCACCATCTCGGCAAGTTCACTCTGAGATAGATTCTTTTTCGCACGTGCTGTTTTTAAATGATTTTTTAAAACAAGTTCTTCTTTCAATATAGATCCACCTCATTTTCAAGGTGTCGGTGACATAATTGATAAAATCAGATAGCAAATGGACGCAACAGCAGCACAAATCGTTACAACTAATTCTCCTTTTGATTTTCCCGTCCGGTACTTACCAAACCCTTCCGCAGCTAAAAATCCCCAGAACAATGTAAAAACTTGATTGTTGGTATGTCCGCGAAATAAATTATAAATCATCAAGATTGCTGCTAAAATGACAAAAACAATCTCTCCATAATATCTGCCGCGTCCTTCTATATACTCCTTGCCCTCATCGCAATCTTCCAACCGACTCTTTTTTAGAATTTCTTCCTTCTTCATCCTTTCACCCCATTGTCAAATATTCATAAATAGCAGACCCAAGCGCCAAAAGTGCCAGTGCTCCAAATAAAATTCCATATGCCAGCTCATGTTTTTCTTTTAATTTAATTCCTTTATAAAAATGAATGGAAGCTATGCTGACAAACATGAGACTGTATAGATCATACCAAGGCTGATTGGTGCAAATTTTGACAACCATCAAAATCAATGCAAAAACCAGCATGCAAAAAACTGAAATTCCGCTTCCTTTCTGCATAATTTGCATTTCTCTTTCGTCGGGATGATGTTTTTTCTCATTTTTCACTTTTTCTAAAACTTTATCGCGGTTCATCGTATCCCTCCAATCAAAAACGACAAGTTTACTTGTCTTATATCTTATCATGGACAAGTTTACTTGTCAACGGCAACAGCAAATTTTTAATCAAAAAAAGCACTGAATCATAATCCAGTGCTTTTTTATTTAATTAGCAGGTTCCACAAACTCCAGCAGGATTTTTGTCATCAAATCCTTTTTCCCTGTTTTATAATATCTCCAGCAAAAAAGTGCAGTTACAAGGCCTCCCAAAGTACAAACAATCATGTCCGTCATTGTATCGGTAACCCCGGTCGTTTTGACCAGCTGCGGATCGTATGTTCCGCCGCTGACCAAAGAAGCAGTAAATTCATAGATTTCCCAAAGCTGCCCCAATGCCATAGAAGAAAGCAGTGCTGCCCATGAAACACGAGCTCCATCCGTTTTCTGAAGTCGATGATTCGGTTTTAAATAATAATAAAAAAGCATGCCGCCTTCAGCAAAAAGGAATCCCGCAATCGTATGTAAAACCTTATCAAAATGTGGAATCAGTGTGTACCCATTTAAGAGGCTGGCAAAAGTGACCGCTAAAAGCAAAAAGCTGTCAAAAATCACATCAATTAAATAAAGGTGAGGCAATCGTAATGCCCGGCAGAAAACACCAGGTAAAAATGGTAAGATCCATGCAGAAAAAATCATCACATATGAAAGCGCCAACAATTGTTTTGTCGTTTGGGCAAAAATCTGCGCTGCCAATGTTACTGCTGCATAAAATACAATAAAAACATAAAAACGTTTTTTCCAAACCCTCTGACGCTTCTGAAGAAATAACATAAAAATTCTCCTTTTATTGGAAAATTTCATCTTTATTTTGTCAATTTTCCATCCAAAAATACGCCTATGCTTCTATAGGATTATTAAAGCAGGCTCCACCCGCCGTATAAAAATAAGGGCCGTCCGCTGGTAACTGATCATTACCTTCCCAAGCAAGATAAGCCACCCTCACAGATTTTCCTTTTAGCGCTGCAATGGTATAATCAGGGCCTCCAGTTCCGGAAGAAATACGCTGTATTGCGCGATCATAAAGAATTGCATAAGAAATCCATTGTTTTTTCCCACTGACAGAAGAAAAGGCGACCGTATAAAAAGAGGCATAACGATCTGATTTTCCAGAAGATGTAAGCTGCAAAGTTCCCGCCTGATAATCCGTCCGATATCCAGAAAAAACCGGATTCGTCAGCGCTACGGAAACCGTCTCTGACTGATTTTCATAAAAAGTCAAATTTCCAATTTGTGTGGGCGCAGATTTTAAAATTGTCTCTACCTGAAAATCAGGATTTACTTTACTAGAAGCCTTAAATACTGCAGCTTCCGACGATTTTGGAAGCCGATCATACCAAAAACCAAAGCATACGAGTGCCAATAAAGCAACTGTAACAAAAACGGTTTTCTTTGTATTTTTCATACAAAAGCTTCTCCTTTTATTTATCATCCTATTTAAAAAGCATTATAAACTTTCCTGTAAAATCTTAACTAATATCATAACAAAAATAAGATTTTTTTTCAAGGCAGCAAGATGAGATCAAAATAAAACATATTTTAAATTAGAAACAAAAAAAGCCGCCCAAATTCAAGGGCGGCTTGCACATTTTGTACACTGAAAACT
>DIQY01000123.1 GCA_002424295.1 Ruminococcaceae bacterium UBA5450
GTTGCCGCGTTCTCCGCAGCCGATGTAGACGACAATATCGGCTTCTGCCCATTTTGCAAGCTGATGCTGCACAACGGTTTTGCCGGAACCAAAAGGCCCCGGTACAGCCGCAACGCCGCCTTTGGCGATGGGGAACAGCGTATCAATGACGCGCTGGCCGGTGACGAGCGGCATATCCGGCGAGAGCTTTTTCTGATAGGGACGCCCTTTTCGGACAGGCCATTTCTGCATGAGCGTTATTTTATGTTCGATTCCATTTTCGCCTTTTATTTCTGCAATGAAATCAGTGACTTTGTAGTCTCCTTCGCGGATAGAAGTAATGACACCGTCTGCGCCTTTTGATACCATGATCCGATCGGTAATGATCTCGGTTTCTTGTACAGTGCCGAGAATGTCGCCTTCTTTTACCGGATCACCGGCCTTCTTTGAAGGGGTAAAGTGCCAAACTTTTTCTCGATCGAGGCTGGGAATTTCTACGCCGCGATGCAGATTATTGCCGCTTTCTTCCATAATCTTAACAAGCGGCCGCTGGATTCCGTCATAGATACTGCCCAAGAGGCCGGGCCCAAGCTCTACGGAAAGCGGGGCGTCGGTACTTTCTACCGGTTCTCCGGGGCCAAGGCCGCTGGTTTCCTCATAGACCTGAATAGAGGCTTGGTCGCCGTGAATCTCGATAATTTCGCCAATTAGCCGTTGGGCACTGACACGTACCACATCAAACATATTGGCGTCCCGCATTCCTTCGGCGATAACCAGAGGCCCGGCTACTTTTTTTATAGTTCCGATGCTCATTCTATTTTCACCTGCTTTTAATCATTATTAAAAATAATATCCGAACCGACGGCTTGCTCTACACTGCGCTTAACTGCCCGGATTCCTTCTCCGGTATTTCCGGAGATGCCGGGGATTAAGATAACCGCGGGGAGCGGCTGCGTGCGCAGACAGTCAATTTCCGGCTGAATTTGACAAGCTAAGGATTCGGTAATATAGATCACCGCATAATTCTGCTCCGAAAGCTCCCGCAGAAGATGGGCACCTTTTTCGGGGTCAGAAACTGGAAAGGTGGCAAGACCCAGGGCGGCAAATCCATAAATGCTGTCCCGGTCGCCGAGCACTGCGATTTTATACATCATAGACACTTCCCTTTCTCAGACCACATAAAGTTCCCGCATGCGCTGGCGGATAAATTCTTGAGGCATCCCATTGCGCTTGCCGGAGAGCAGAATCCGTACCGATTTGAGCTCTGTTTCTTTGGCAATCAGAAAGGCTGCCAGAGGGCCAAGCGTAAAGGGGTTATAGAGTTCTTTTCGAATTTGGCGGATGATCAGGTTATCGCACCAACTTTCGAAAGCGGAAGCGGATTCTCTGAGAGAATCAATTGCGTCTGCATAGCGGCTGGTGGAGAGAACGTCAAAGATAGCTTCGTCGCTCTGGGTCGCAGCCTTTGCCAGACGATCGGCGTCCAGAGAATCGCAGGGGGCTAGTGAACATTCGATCAGGGAGAGCGGCTTTCCGGTATGAAATGCGCGAACCGCAATCTTGATATCGGCAGCGGCCACCGTTCGCTCTGCATATTCTCGAATGGCTTCGGTATCGGAAGCCTTTCCTGCTTTTTCAATGGCGCAAAGACAAGCTTTGTCCAGAATCAAATCGCATAACTGTCCGTCTCTTGTATGGAGAAGCGCTTCGAATGCTTCCTGTGCAGGAGCTTGCATCTCTTCGGGAAGGAGATTCCACTCGGATTTTTGGACAGCTGTCTGAATCCTTTCCACGGGAACAGTTCCGTTTGGAATATAGACACTCGGCATAGAAGTATTGGTACAGCGCAGCTTAATTGCCGCTTTTAGGTTGTGATAATCATTTTTTAAAAGGAAGACGTTAAAAACACTCAAATCAGAAACCAGTTCTGAAAGAAGATCCCATGTCTTTTTTTGTTCGGCTGCGAACATTTTATCAACACCATTTTGGGGATCCCAGCCTTTTCCTGCCAGAAGATTAAGGCAGTCTTCTTCTGTCCTTGCACCAATCAACTGATCCATCATCGAAGAATTTAACAAAGAAAGCTCTTTCGAGCGGATTCGTGCAACTGCATAAGGATAAAGATTTTTTGCCATATCTCAGTCTCCTTCCGGAAAAAGCAGAGTGGCGGCCTTGTCCTGCATTTGTTCTTTTTGTGCGTCAAAGAGTGCCTCAAAAGAGCAGTTTTCCTCGATTCCGCCATAGGAAAGAATCAATCCTCCTGAAATCAATTTTGCTTCTGGACTGAGTTTTAGCGTTCCGCTGGCTTTTTTTGCCTGTGTATCTGCCTTTTCGGCGAAATCCTGTGGCATTCTCTGAAGATCCTTAGAGTTAAGAAAAATTTCACCTTTTTCTGGAAGCGCATATTTTGCAATAATTTTTAAAAGTACCTTAAAATACTCTTCTGTGGGCAGATTCAGAAGATCATTTCTGGAATCTGCCACCGTTTCTTCGATGATCTGCAGCTTTTCGTTGAGCAAAATCCGGCGCTCTTGTAAAACAGCGGCACTTTTTGAGCGTGCCTTCAGATCCTGTGCTTGCTTTTGAATCTTTTCAGAAGCAGCCCGGCAAAATTCGGCAGCGTCTATCTGTGCTTTGCCGGTAATCGTTTTTGCTTCCGCCTCTGCGGAAAGACGAATGCTTTTTGCGGTCTCTTCGGATTCATTTTTGATCTGTTCAATAATTTTTTCTAATCCGGTCATGGATTCACGCTCCTTTCAAATAAATGGATTTTAATAAAAGGAGTTTAGATGTTCATTCCGTTAATAGCATTCACCGAAAGGATCGAAACAAGCAGAGCAAGAATGGCATAAGTTTCAACCATGATCGGGAAGATCATGGATTTTCCGAATTGATCGGGACGTTTGCTCAGAAGTCCCATGGAAGAAACAGAAGCGTCTGCCTGGCTGATAGCGCTGAAGAGGCCGACAATTGCGATCGGCAGGCAGGCCATCAGATAGAGAAGACCTTTTACAATGGAGACGTGTGGATTTCCACCAAGAATACCAATATTGGAAAGAGTCAGAAAAGCGATAATTAAGCCATAGATTCCCTGCGTGCCGGGAAGAAGCTCAAGAATCAAAATTTTACCGAATTTACTGGGGTCTTCGGTCACGACGCCTGCTGCGGCCTGGCCAGTGCGGCCAACGCCGATTGCGGAACCTGTTCCTGCAAGAAGGGCTGCCAGAGCAGCGCCTAAAAGTGCAAATACAACACCGAGATTTTCCATAATTTTAATCCTCCTTAAATTTAAAGAATTTTGTATGAACACCGAAGGGGTGGAATTTAACCCCGCCGCCTTCATAGAATTTACCAAAAAATTCTACATACTGTAGGCGAACGGTGTGGACATAAGCGCCCAGCATATTGATGCCGATATTCATCGTATGGCCTAACAAAAAAACGACGATAAAGAGAATTGCTCCGCCGATTCCTCCGCCTGCCATAGTGCCCATTTGGTTAACGACGTTTGCGATGATCCCGGTCGCAAGACCGAGAGCCAGCAGGCGGGAGTAAGAAAGAATGTCGCTCAGATAACCGGTCGCGTTATTATAAAGAGCAAAAATTCCTTTTAAGATCCGTTTAACAGGGCTTCGGGATTCTCTTCCGCTGGTTGCGACAATTCCGACGGCACCGATTATAGTGATCCAGATGGCGACCTGCTCTACCATCGGGGAAAAGTCCCATTTTACGCCTGCCATATTTTGAAATAGAGATGTTGTAAAAAGGAGTAAAATCAGTCCGCCCACAAAGAAGTAGATAAAAACAACATCATAAATAACATCAAGGCGTGCGCCTTGTTTCCAATCCTGAAAGCCTTTTACAGCGACACCTAAGAACAGATGAATGATGCCAATGCCCAGGCAAAACATTAAAAGCCGCATGGGGTCCTTGACCGGCGTAAACCATAATGCCGGCATGGGAACCTCATGTCCGAAGAAGGTAGCGGAAATTTTCTGAATGGCATCACCAAAAAATCCGCCAAAGAGAAATCCCCAGACCATTGTAGAGATTCCACAGAAAAAGAACATGCGAATCGACTTTCTGAGATTCGGTTCCATATTCTGATATTTTTTAAGAATAATTCCACAGGCAATGACCATTAGAAGGCCATAGCCTGCATCAGAGAGCATCATGCCGAAGAAAAAATAAAAGAAAAATGCGATGACGGAAGAGGGATCGATTTCTCCTTTTCCGGGGAGACTGAAAGATTCTACAACTGATTCCATTGGAGAAGTGAAGTCATTGTTTTTAAGCAGTACCGGCGCTTCTTCTTGATCGGAAAGATTTTCGATCTCTACTGCTACACCACAGGTTTCATAAAGCTCTTTGGAGAGTTTCTCTGCATTTTCCGCAGGGACGTAGCCGGTCAGCAGAAAGGTGCGTTTTGACTGAATCAGTGTTCCGAGAACTTCATATTTTTCTTCCCGCATGGAAAAATAATCCACAAGAAAAGTAATTTCGTCCCGCTTGTCTGCATAAGAGGCAATTCCATCTTCTGCAGCGCTGATTTCTTCCCCAATCCCTTGAATTTTTTCCTCTAACCGTTTTGCTTCTTCTTTTGGAGGATTTGCGCATAAATTGGTCGGGCGGGCAAATCCCAAAGAGCGCAAAAGTTCTTCCGACTTTTCACAAATTGACCGATTTACAAGCAAAAAAACGCAGGTTTGTTCTGTTGTGCTGTCAATTATTTGTGTATAGATTCCATTTTCGGGCAATGCCTTTGAAAAAGCTTCCTCTATCATTTCGTTGGTAACGCCTTCAGGCATGGTGCCAATAAAAGCACTGGTCTTTGGGGTGCCGGAAAATTGCAGAGGAACATCTAAGGAAAGCCACGGATGTAAAGCTTCCAGCTGCATTTGAAGCTTTAATTTTGCTGCATTTTTTTCATGGATTTCTTTTTCATAAGTATTAATGGTTGTTACAATTTCAAGAATTTCTTCTCGCTTTCGCTCCAGAGTGTGATATTCCTTTAAAGTGATCGCTTTGCGCCCCTCTAAGATAGCGAGGGGAGACGTTTTTCGAGGGACGTAAGAGTCCAGCGTTCCCAGCGCTTGTGCTGCAGACTGCTGCATTTGCTGAAACTGTGTTTTGCTGGAAGAAACGTCCATTCGGTGAAAAATGTGATCTTCTTCTTTATTAAGAGGCGTAATTTCCACCACTCCGCGGCGCTGAAGGAGCTCTAAAGTTTGTTTGCGGTTTTTTCGCAGCCCCAAAAGGTTGATTCGTTGCATTTGTACGACCGCCATAAAAAGATCTCCTTCCTTATTCGAAAATCACAGAAAGAACTGCTTGCTTTGCAGCTTCTTTTCGGGATTGTGCTGCTTTGTGCAGCAATGCTGCTTTGCGCAAGGCATTTTCTTTTTCTTGGGCGAGAAATTGATCAGATTCGGCTTTTACGGATTGTAAAAGCGTTTGTTCCGCCTTTTGTGCTTGTATTTTAGCATCTTTTCGAATTTGATCTGCTTCTTCTTGGGCTTTTTGAAGAATTTGTTCTTTTTCTGTGGCAGCGTCCTTTTCTACCTTATCAGCGTCTTTTTCAGTTTGCCGGATGGTATCGATGGATTCTCTGACCATAAAATTTATCACCTCACTTCATTTTTATCACATTAATTTCATTTTACGCAAAAATTTAGTATAATGCAATATTATTATTACTTTTGTCTTAAACTTTTTTCAGCAGTTTGCATAAATTGTCCTTTTTTGTAACAGAAAAAAGAAAATGGAATAAAAAAGCAGCCGCTTTTTATGCGACTGCTGGGATTTAGAAAGAAAATTTTGATCAGTTATCCACATCACAGAAATCAAACTGGCTGTTATAAAGATTTGCATAGAAGCCACCTTTTTGAAGCAGCTCTTCATGCTTTCCTTTTTCAACGATATCGCCGTCTTTCATCACGAGAATCATATCGGCATTGCGAATGGTAGAAAGACGATGCGCAATGATAAAGCTTGTTCTGCCCTCCATCAGATGGTCCATTGCTTTTTGAATGGAAATTTCCGTTCGAGTATCAACACTGGAGGTCGCTTCGTCAAGAATCAGAATCTGAGGATCTGCGAGGATTGCCCGCGCAATCGTCAAAAGCTGTTTCTGTCCCTGAGAAATATTGCTTGCTTCCTCATTTAGGATCATCTGGTAGCCGTCCGGTAGGGTGCGGACAAAGTGATCGACCTGTGCCGCTTTTGCAGCAGTAATGACCTCTTCATCGGTCGCATCGTGGCGCCCATAACGAATATTGTCGGCAATAGAAGCATTGTAGAGCCAAGTGTCCTGCAGAACCATGCCAAAGAGGGAACGCAGGTCGCTGCGATTAAAGTCACGGATATCATAACCATCCACCAGAATGGCACCCTCATTGACGTCATAAAAACGCATCAGAAGTTTGATCATGGTGGTTTTTCCCGCGCCGGTAGGGCCGACGATGGCTACTTTTTGACCGGGAGAAACGGTAGCGGAAAAGTCATTGATGATGATTTTATCCGGGGTATAACCGAAATGCACATGTGCAAATTGGACGGAACCATTGATATGAATATTCAGATCGGTATCGGGTTTGTCGGTGTGGTTCACTGTAATGGCATGTTCGCTTTCGGGAACTTCTTCCGGCAACTCGAGAAAATGAAAGACTCGTTCCGCGGCGGCGGCAGTAGACTGTAAAACATTGGAGATGTTGGCAACCTGGGTCAGCGGTTGTGTAAATTGGCGAACATACTGCATGAAGGCCTGAATATCGCCGAGACTTACGGTGCCGTTAATGGCGAGATAACCGCCGAGAATACAGACAGCGACATATCCGGCATTGCCGATAAACTGCATGACCGGCATCATCAGACTGGAAAGAAATTGGCTTTTCCATGCAGAGCCGTAAAGGTTTTCATTATAATCGGAAAACTGCTCTTTGCTCTTTTTCTCGCCGTTAAAAGCTTTTACTACAATGTGGCTGCCGTACATTTCTTCGATATGACCATTTACATGGCCAAGATATTCCTGCTGAGAAGAAAAGTATTTTTGAGAGTGACTGACAATAAAAGCAATAAAAATTCCAGCGATCGGGATAATGCAGAGAGAAACCAGAGACATTTGCCAACTGATGGAGAACATCATAATGAGAATTCCAATCAGAGTTGTGATACTGGTGATAATCTGTGTAATTGATTGGTTAAAGCTCTGTGCAATGGTATCAACGTCGTTTGTGATGTGGCTCAGAACTTCACCGGTTGTTGTCGTATCGTAATAGCCGAGCGGAAGGTTTTGAATCTTTGCTTCAATTTCCTTACGCATGCGATAGGTGACTTTCATTGAAATGCCGCTCATGATCCAGCCTTGAATATAGGAAAAGAAGGCACTCATAACATAGAGGGCAACAAGAGTCAAAAGAGTGCCTGCAATTTTGGAAAAGTCAATTCCTTCTCCTGTGCCGGCAATTTGATTCATCAAACCGGAAAAAATTTCATTCGTGGCATTTCCCAACACTTTTGGACCGATGATTGCGAAAACAGTGCTGGCGATTGCAAACAAGAAGACGACAATCAGAGCCAAGTGATATTTGCCGATATATTTGATCAGTTTGCGAATGGTGCCTTTAAAGTCTTTTGCTTTTTCACCGCGCTGCATAACGGCATTGGGGCCGTGTCCCATTGGACCTCGGTGTTTTATCGGAGGAGCGGATTTTTGGTTTTTCATTCTAATTCCTCCTTTGAAAGCTGTGAAGATGCAATCTCATAATAAGTGGGGCAGGTTTCCAAAAGCTCATGATGAGTGCCGCAGCCAACAATCTTTCCTTCCTCCAGAACGATGATCTGGTCTGCATGCATAATGGTACTTATTCTCTGGGCAACCAGAAGGATTGTCGCCGTAGAAGTATAAAGATGAAGCGCTTTACGCAGAGCAGCGTCTGTCTTAAAGTCCAATGCGGAAAAGCTGTCGTCAAACAAATAGATTTCTGCATTGGTGGCAAGCGCACGGGCAATCGAGAGTCGCTGCTTTTGTCCGCCGGAAACGTTGTTTCCGCCTTCGGAGATAGGCTCTTCCATTTTTTGCGACTTTGTATTGATAAATTCGGAAGCCTGTGCAACTTCGGCAACTTTTTCGATTTTTTCGTCGGAAGCATCCGGCGCGCCGTAACGCAAATTGGAGGCAATCGTTCCGGAGAGAAGGACTCCTTTTTGCGGAACATAGCCGATTCGGCTGCGAAGTTCCTTTTGGGGAACTTTGCGAATGTCGCGCCCATCCACCAGGATTTCGCCGCCCGTCACATCATAAAAGCGAGGGATCAAGTTAATCAGCGTGGATTTTCCGCTGCCGGTAGAGCCAATAAAAGCAGTGGTTTTACCTGGGCTTGCGGTAAAGGAAATGTGATTTAAAACATCTTCATCGGCGCCCTGATACCGGAAGCAGACGTCTTTAAATTCGATGATCCCTTTTTGGGATTCGTCAAAAGATTCCGGGTCCTTAGGGTCGTGGATCGAAGGCTTTGTCTCCAGCACTTCTGCAATACGGTCTCCTGCTACGGCAGCTCTGGGGAACATAATGAACATGACGGAAATCATGAGGAAGCTCATGATAATCTGCATCGCATATTGGATAAAGGCCATCATATCCCCAATCTGCATGGCGCTTTCGCTGATTTGGTGCGCTCCTACCCAGACAATCAGTAAAGAGACGCCGTTCATGATAAACATCATGGTTGGCATCATGCAAACCATCACACGGTTAACAAAGAGCTGTGTATTTGTAAGATTTGTATTGGCGGTATCAAAGCGGTCTTCTTCAAATTTTTGATTGCTGAAAGCGCGTGTTACCATCAAACCGCTTAAATTTTCACGGGCGACTAGGTTGAGCCGGTCTACCAGTTTCTGCATAATTTTGAATTTTGGCATGGCAACTGTGAAAATCACTAGGATTAAAGCGATCAGTAAAGCACAGGCCAGCGCAATAATCCAGGTCATGGAACCGGATTTTTTGACTGCCATGATGACTCCGCCGACTCCCATAATCGGCGCATAGCAGATCATGCGGATTCCAAAGACAAAAAACATCTGAATTTGTGTGACATCGTTGGTGGTACGGGTAATGAGAGAAGCGGTGCCAAACTTGTCAAATTCCGAGTTGGAGAAATCTTCCACATTGGAAAAGATATCCCGGCGCAGATCGCGCGAAATGCCTGCGGCGACTCTTGCGGAGATCAAACCGACCAAAACGGAGGCAATGCCGCTTGCTAATGTGATGAGCACCATCAAAAGTCCCTGATGCATAATATAATTTTGCTGAATAGAATCGGTATTGACTCCCAATTCTTCATAAAAGTTTTTCGTTAAAATGGTCCCGCTCTGTTCCAAAAGGGACTGTTGATTCTGCTGTGCTTCTGTTCGGGCTTCGTCAATGACGGAAGCAGGAATTTTCTGAAGCATAGGCATCATCTGATAGAGCTTTGAAAAATCAATGGCGGAAAGGTCGGAAGTGCTGCCGGAGTCTGAATTTCCCATTATAGGAGAGGAGGAACCAGACTGCGTCTGAAGACTTTTCATCGTATCAATGAAAGTCCATGTGCTTTGGCCGAAGATTTCGTTCAGGTGGCTGCGCGTTTCGGCAGAAACACCACTATTGAGCGTATAAATTTCTTCGGTGCTGTTAAGCGGATAACTGTCTTCTAGCTCTCCGACGGATTTAAGGGAATAAGAGGCATTGACATCCGTCTTTTCGTTTTCGTCCATAAAGGTTTGCAGAAAGGTCATTCCTTTTGCACTGATTGCATCGGGAGAGGCGTTTTCCACGCCCCCTTGCTGCAGACCGACATTGACAATTTGACTCATATAATTTGGCAGGTTCAAATCGCATGACGCCTGCACAAATAAAAGCACAATTGCAAAGAGAATCGGTGCCCAGTAGTGCCCGAGATATCGCATTACTTTTTTCATGAAATGTGTGGTTCCTCCTTTGTATGGTCACAATCCGGCTTCCAGCTTTGAGATTCATATTTTTGACGAATCCGCAAAAGGGAGCTGTAAAGATGATCGGAAAGCGCGATCATCTGTTGGACTTCTTCTTCACTAAGTTCGTCAAATATGTCATCCACCCGTTTCATAATTTCTTTTCTATAAGCCTCAAATCTTGGTTTTGCTTCGGGCTTTAGACGGACATAAATGACGCGGCGGTCTTCCGGACAAATTGTGCGTTCAATAAATCCCTTTTTCTCCAGAGAAGAAAGCATCTGGCTTACTGCCGGGCGGCTCATATGAAAATGATGGCCGATTTCGCTGGATTTTAAGCCTTCTGGATTTAAATGCTGCGCATGGATTATCATATTTAGAGTAAAAAATTCCCCTGGGCCGAGGCCTTCCGGCCATGGAAACCAATGATGAGTACTCTTTAGCTGATGAATAGACTCCATTAATTGCTGACGACGTTCGCGTTCCGTAAAAATCTCTCCTTTTAAAA
>DIQY01000125.1:0-3702 GCA_002424295.1 Ruminococcaceae bacterium UBA5450
GATGAATTTACCGGACGCTTAATGTATGGCCGCCGTTATAATGAGGGACTGCATCAGGCGATCGAGGCAAAGGAAAAAGTAAAGGTTGCCCGCGAGAGCAAAACATTGGCAACCATTACGTTCCAGAATTTCTTCCGTTTGTATGACAAGCTTTCCGGCATGACCGGTACTGCTATGACAGAGGAAGATGAGTTCCGCGAAATTTATAAACTGGACGTTATTGAGATTCCGACCAACAAGCCCATGATCCGCGAGGATTTACCCGATGTCATTTATAAGACGGAGCGTGCAAAATTCAATGCGGTAATTGAAGATATTATCGAGCATCATAAGCAAGGGCAGCCGGTATTGGTCGGCACGATTTCGATTGATAAATCTGAAAAACTTTCGGCACTGCTTAAAAAGCAGGGAATTCCCCACGAAGTTTTGAATGCAAAATATCATGAAAAAGAAGCGGAGATCGTTGCGCAGGCAGGGCATAAAGGTGCAGTGACAATCGCCACTAATATGGCTGGTCGTGGTACGGATATCGTACTGGGCGGCAACAACGAATTTATGGCAAAAACTGAGATGCGCAAAGAAGGGTTCTCCGAAGAGCTGATCGAAGAAGCCAATGCTTATGGAGATACCGAGGACCCTGAGATCCTCAATGCGCGTAAGATCTTCCGTGAACTGGAAGAAAAATATAAGGAAAAAACCGAGGCGGAAGCGAAAGAAGTACGTGCAGCCGGCGGCCTTTATATTATCGGAACAGAACGCCACGAATCCCGCCGGATCGATAATCAGCTGCGCGGCCGTGCAGGTCGTCAGGGCGATCCTGGTATGAGCCGGTTCTATATCTCGTTGGAAGATGACCTCATGAGACTCTTCGGCGGAGAACGAATCACTGCACTGATGGAAAAGCTCAATGTGGACGAGGATACCCCGATTGAAAATAAAATGCTCACGAATACGATCGAATCTGCCCAGCGTAAAATTGAAGGCAGAAACTTCGGAATCCGGAAAGATGTTCTGCAGTATGATGACGTTCTTTCCCGTCAGCGTGAAATTATTTACAGCCAGCGCGATAAAGTGCTGGAGGGCGAGAGTGTTCATGAGCAGGTCATGCAGATGATCCGTCAGGCAATCGAAGCAAAGGTAAAACAGTATCTGCCGATGAATGAGAATGATCTTGACGATCCCCGTTCCGGCTGGAATTTGAAGGGACTTAAAGAGCATTATTACCGCTGGCTTCTCGGAGACGATGATCTCAATGATACTGCCGAAGAACAATCTCAGAAACAGCCGCAGGATTATGTGGATTTTCTTTATCAGAAAGCTGAAGAAGTCTGTAATAATCGGGAAACTCAATTTGGTGATAAGATCTGCAGAGAACTTGAACGCGTAATTCTGCTTAAAAATGTAGATGCGCAGTGGATGGATCATCTGGATGCGATGGAAGAACTGCAGCGTGGAATTCGGCTGAGAGCTTATGGCCAGCGGGATCCGGTAGTGGAATACCGCATGGAAGGCTTTGATATGTTTGATGCCATGATTGCGACAATCCGTGAAAATACTGCGCGTATGATGCTGACAGTTCGGCTTCAGACTCGCACGGAGCCTAAGAGAGAACAAGTCGCTCAGCCGACAGTTGCAAAAGGAGCTCCTGACGGGAGCGAAGAAAAAAGTCCAACAGTGAAGGGCAAGAAAATCGGACGCAATGATCCGTGCCCCTGCGGCAGCGGATTAAAATGGAAAAAATGTACTTGTGAAAAGTATCATCCAAAAGCATAAAAAATAAAATGAAAAGAGAGTTTGTGGTTCTGCCGCAGACTCTCTTTTCATTATTATAAATATAGAAAATCAAAAAATGACGTCAAATTTATCCGTAAAAATTGAAATCCTTATGGAAAAGGGTTGTATTTTTCGTAAATATACGCTATAATCTCATTGAAAATTAGACAAATATTAGGTAATTTGATGTCGTTTTTTGCAAATGACCGAAGGGATGCGAGCGATTTGAAACAATACCATGCAAAAGAAATTTTGAATTTGGCCATCGCCGGACACAGTGGTTCCGGAAAAACCAGCATCGCAGAGGCAATGCTGAAACTTTCCGGTGCAACCGATCGCTTGGGAAAAATCAGCGACGGAAACACGGTCTGTGATTATGATCCGGAAGAGATTCGTCGGAAGACCAGTGTTTCCGCAAGTATTGCGCCGCTGGAGTGGAAAAACCGCAAGATCAATCTGATTGATGCACCGGGACTTCTTGATTTTGCCGGTGCCGCAGCAGAAGCGTTTCGCGCTGCAGACAGCGTGCTGATTACCATCAGCGGGAAAAGCGGAGCCGCAGTCGGAACTGAAAAAGCAGTGGAGGCAGCGGATGAGCGTGGACTATCTAAAGTGTTTTTCGTAAATGGGCTGTGTGACGAGAGTGCTCGGTTTTACCGGGTCTTTGAAGACTTAAAAGCGCGTTTTGGTCCAAGCGTCTGCCCTCTTGTGGTGCCTTACATAGTAGATGGAAAAGCAAATATTTATGTTAATGTTCTGGAGTATAAAGCTTATGATTATTCCAAGGGCGCGCCGGTAGAAGTGAAAATGCCGGATATGGGCGAGCGTTTGGAAGGTTTGCGCACTGCCATCTATGAAGCAGTCGCTGAAACCAGTGACGAGATGTTCGATAAATATTTTTCCGGAGAAGCGTTTACGCCGGAAGAAGTAATCGTTGGTGTTTCTAAAGGCGTCAAATCCGGTGCAATTATTCCGGTGTTCTGCGGGGATGCCCTTTTAATGCGCGGCATGGAACAGTTTTTAAATGGACTTGTATGGCTTTTGCCGACGGCTGCCGACAAAGCGGGAGAAATTGCCGCAGATTTGGATGGAAATCCCGTGGAACTGGCCGTCAATGAAGATGCAGCAGCGGCGGCATTGTGCTTTAAGACCATTGCCGATCCCTTTGTTGGAAAAGTATCTTTTCTCAAAGTGATTTCCGGAAAAATTGCTACCGAAGATCAGCTGTTTAATATGCGTACCGGGGCGACGGAGCGCATCGGAAAAGTTGTGAAGATGTGTGGGAAAAAACAGGAAGAGATGAAAATGATTCCTGCAGGAGATATTGGAGCGGTATTAAAGCTCTCTGGGGTTTCGACCGGTGACACGCTTTGTGCGCCGAGCAGGAAAGTTACATTGGATGGGATTCGTTATCCAAGATCCACTTTGCAAATGGCAATTCTCCCAAAGACAAAGGGAGACGAAGACAAAGTCGCACAGGGAGTCTTTAAACTAATGGAAGAAGATCCTACGATTTTGTTTGAAAACAATCCGGAAACCCATCAGATGGTAATCAGCGGTTTGGGCGAACAGCATCTGAATCTGGTTGTTTCGCGGCTCAAAAACCGTTATGGTGTGGAAACAATTTTACAAACGCCGAAAGTGCCTTATCGTGAAAAGATCCGTAAGAAGGTACAGGTGCAGGGACGCCATAAGAAACAGACCGGCGGCCATGGACAATTCGGTGATGTATGGATCGAGTTTGAACCCTGTGACAGCGAGGGGCTGGAGTTTGCTGAGCGTGTGGTCGGAGGAAGCGTTCCAAAGGGATTTTTCCCGGCGGTGGAAAAAGGGCTGCGCGAATGTATCCAGAAAGGTCCGCTGGCAGGATACCCGGTGGTAGGACTGCGCGCAACCTTATATGATGGCTCCTATCATCCGGTGGACAGT
>DIQY01000125.1:3861-7822 GCA_002424295.1 Ruminococcaceae bacterium UBA5450
CTCCTATCATCCGGTGGACAGTTCCGAGATGGCCTTTAAAATGGCAGCGGCCGTTGCTTATAGAAATGGAATGCCGCAGGCAGATCCGGTTTTGCTGGAACCAATCGGACATTTAAAGGCAGCAGTGCCGGATACAAGCATGGGCGACATTATGGGTGAAATCAATAAGCGCCGCGGTCGCGTTTTGGGCATGGAGCCTGCAGAAGGTGGAAGTCAAACGATTGATGCGGAAGTCCCGGTGGCAGAGATGAGCGACTTTTCTACTTATGTACGTCAGGTGACACAAGGGCGCGGCACATTTCAGTTTGAATTTGAACGCTATGAGGAGTGTCCGCCGCAGATTGCGCAGAAGGTCATTGATGAAAGCAAACAAGAAGAAGCATAATCTTTGTGAGAATTAGAGAGAAAAAGGGACTTTCCGCGATACAATCCGGGGAGTCCCCTTTTTGTCGAAAAATTTGCCGGCATGTTCTTTCCCTGTTCTGTTTTTAAAAGAGATCTCATAAACTTGTTCTGACAGGGGGAGATTTTTATGCGTATGATTTCGGTGCGGCTTTCTAAAAAAAAGGGGCTGCTTTTTCTGGCCGTCCTGCTTTTGGCAGTGGGATTGATCTTTGTAATGGCTTTTTTAGACGGCGCGTGGAAAAATCCCGGGGGAAAAAATGAGCAGCGGATCAGCTTTTTACGAAGCTGTGGCTGGGAGGTAGAACCGGAACCTGTTGAAACAAACGAAATTCAAATTCCGGAAACATTTTCGCAGGTTTATAAAAATTATGCACAACTTAATGAAAAAGCAGGGTTTCATTTGGAAGCAGTTGCAGGAAAAAAATGTATGCAGTACGTTTATAAAGTAAAAAATTATGATGGGCGAGATGATGTTTATGCTCATCTTTTGGTTTGTGAAGGCAGAATCTGCGGAGGAGATCTTTCTACGGCAGCATTGAATGGATTTATGGTACCGCTGCGGATACTGGCGGAAAAAAATTAAAAATGGTATACTAATATAATAGATTAAGAAAGGAAGCCTGAAAAGAAAACCTTTTCAGCAGAGACAAAGTGGAACGGATTGATAAAATTTTATCGTCTTGTGGGACGATGAGCAGGAAAGAGGCTGGGCTGGCAGTTCGAAAAAGGCGGGTCATGGTCAATGGCGCTCTTGTTCGTTCTGCCTCAGAAAAAATAAATTCCGATACAGATCAGATCATGCTGGATGGGGCTCCCTTCCTTTATCATAAGGTACTTTGGCTGATGCTGAATAAACCTGCCGGAGTCCTTTCGGCGGCACGAGATCCAAAACAGAAAACAGTACTTGATCTAGTACCGGAAGAACTGCGCCGGAAAGGCCTTTTTCCTGCGGGCAGATTGGACAAGGATACGACGGGCTTGTTGATTTTAACAAATGATGGAGAGGCGGCGCATCATATGTTGGCCCCTAAGAGCCATGTGACAAAAAGATACCGCGCTCGTTTGGACGCTCCGCTCCCTTCGGATGCAGAGGAACGCTTTGCAAAAGGAATTGTGCTGAGTGATTTTACCACGCTTCCGAGTAAGCTGAAAATTTTGGAGGAGGGAGATCAGCCGCTTTGTGAAGTCGAAATTCATGAGGGGAAATTCCATCAGATTAAACGAATGTTTTTGGCCCTTGGCTGTACAGTCATTGGACTAGATCGTATTGCGATTGGAAGTTTAGAGCTGGATCCTTTGCTGAAGTTAGGTGAATGCCGACAAATGACAGAGGCGGAAGTCAGATTGGTTTTTCGAGAACCAAACGGATAAAAAGATTCATTAAATGGAAAAGTAATTAAAAAATGGGGATTTATAGAATTGCATTTGCTAAGAATATCGGCAAAAATCATAAAAAAAAAATTTTTTTTCGTCAAAATGGTTGATATTAAAATAAAAGATATGTAAAATATACTTAGCTTATTCTATTTTGGACTTATTTTTTGTTTAAACTTCTAAATATGAAAAGAGAGGATCAAAACTATGTCAAACAGATTGTTTCAAGGCGTGATCCATCAGATGCGTGACGCCATCGACCGGCCAGTTGGTGTGATTGATGAAACATCTACTGTAATTGCTTGTAGCGAGCTTGGAAAAATTGGAGAGAAGACCGGCAATATTTCTCCGGAAATGATGGCCTCTCAGGAACCTTTTGTGGTCAATGGCTATACGTATTGCCCATTTGGTGGCCTTCCTCGCGCAGAATATGCCATTTTTGTCCTTGGAAATGATCAGGAAGCCGCTCACTATGCAGCCCTTTTGGCAGTTTCGCTTAACAGCATCAAGCAATACTATGATGAAAAATATGACCGTGGTAATTTTATCAAAAATATTATTCTCGATAATATTTTGCCCGGCGATATTTATCTGAAAGCCCGTGAACTGCATTTTAATGCAGACGTTACCCGCGTTTGCATGCTGATCAAAATTGTTGCAAACACCGATGTAGCGGTCTTTGATGTGGTCCAGAACCTTTTCCCGGACAAGTCAAAGGATTTTGTTGTCAACATTAATGAAGACGATATTGCAATTGTCAAAGAGATTCAACCCGGAATCGACGCAAAAGATTTGGAGAAATTGGCCAGCTCCATTGTCGATACGCTTTCGGGAGAATTTTATGTACACTGTGTAGTTGGTATCGGCACGCCGGTAGAAAATTTGAAGGATCTTGCGCGTTCCTTTAAAGAAGCACAGGTTGCTTTGGAAGTTGGAAAAGTTTTTGATACAGAACGCAGTATTGTCAGCTACGATAACCTTGGAATTGCTCGTTTGATCTATCAGCTGCCAACGACACTCTGCGAAATGTTCCTGAAAGAAGTCTTCAAAAAGGGTGGAATCGATAGCCTTGATCACGAAACGCTCTTTACAATTCAAAGATTTTTTGAAAACAACCTGAACGTTTCGGAAACAAGCCGTAAGCTTTTTGTTCATCGAAATACCCTTGTTTACCGCCTGGAAAAGATCAAGAAGATCACCGGGCTTGATCTGCGCGAATTTGAAGATGCCATTGTGTTCAAAGTGGCTTTGATGGTTAAAAAATATCTTTCCAGCAATCCAACAAAATTTTGATTGAATCAAAAAAGCGGTAACTATTTCCTTTTTCTCAAAAGTGACAAATAGTTTAAAATAGTTACAAAATAATTGCAATTTATTTCTTATTTAGAATTATAAAATTGAGGCTTGTTGGTATGATGATAGCATGTCAGCAAGTCTCAATTTGTTTGTGGACATTGATTTTTGGAAATGGAGCGTGTTTTTGTGATAGAATTCGACCATGTAAGCAAAACCTATCCAAACGGCACTCATGCATTATATGATGTCAGCCTGAATATTGAGAAAGGGGAATTTGTTTTTATTGTCGGTGCTTCCGGCGCGGGCAAAAGTACCTTTCTTAAGCTGATTACAGCAGAGGAACGTGCGGAAAAAGGACAGATTTTTGTAAACGATATTGATGTGACCCATATCAAGCGCAGAAAGGTACCGTATTTGCGCAGAACCTTAGGAACGGTCTTTCAGGACTTTCGTCTGATCCCGTCGATGTCCGTCTATGATAACGTGGCATTTGCCATGCATATCGTCGGCACGCCGACAAAATCCATCAAAAAGCGTGTACCGTATATTCTAGGCCTTGTCGATCTGCAGGATAAAGCAAAGTGCATGCCGGCAGAGCTTTCGGGCGGCGAGCAGCAGCGTGTCGGTCTAGCAAGAGCGCTGGTCAATAATCCTTCGCTGATTATTGCCGACGAACCGACCGGAAATATTGATCCGGCACTTTCTTTTGAGATCGTTGATCTTCTTAGTGAGATCAATCTGCGCGGAACAACGATTTTAATGGTTACCCATGAGCATAGTCTGGTAAAACACTTTCAGAAGCGTATTGTGGAGATTAATAATGGCCGGATCGTGGCCGATACCAAGCAACTGGAGGTGGGACAATGAAGCTGGGATATTTAATTAA
>DIQY01000109.1 GCA_002424295.1 Ruminococcaceae bacterium UBA5450
TAGCGGGAATCTGCTACAACGATGCGATAAAAAGGGTTCTTTTTGGCACCCATTCTGCGCAAACGAATTTTTACTGCCATAATTTTCACCTCCATGTTGAATTATAATTATTTATCTAATAATTTTTTAATAGATAACAAGTTAATAAAAGTATCTAAGTAAATTAGAATCCCATTCCGGGGCCCATTCCATTCAGCATTCCAGGCGGAAGCCGAAGCTTTCCTTTTTTGCCGCCCTTTTTCATCATCTTAGTGACTTTTTGAATCTGCTCCATACTGCGGATCAGCTTATTCACATCTTCCACTTTGGTTCCGCTTCCGGCGGCAATACGCCGCTTGCGGCTCGGATTCATTACGGCGGGCTTTTCGCGCTCTTCTTTTGTCATACTGCGAATCATTGCAATTTGCTTATCAACCATGCGGTCATCTACCGCTTTATCATCAATTTTACGGGTATCTACACCGAATTTTTCCAAAACGGAACGCATCGGCCCCATTTTCTGCATCTGCTGGAACTGAGACAAAAGGTCATTGTAATCCAGCTTGTTGTGCATTATCTTCTGAGCAGTCTTACGGGCTTCTTTTTCGTCCATCGTCTGTTCAGCGTTTTCGATCAGGGTCAATACATCGCCCATCCCGAGGATTCGACTTGCCATACGGTCACCGTGAAAAACTTCCAGATCATCAAGTTTCTCGCCGACTCCGGCATATTTGATGGGCTTTCCGGTAACAGCCTTAACTGAAAGTGCGGCGCCGCCGCGGGTATCGCCGTCGAGCTTTGTCAGAATAACGCCTGTAATCCCAAGCTTATCATCAAATGCTTTTGCAACATTGACCGCTTCCTGACCAGTCATACTATCGACTACCAGCAAAATCTCACTCGGTTTGACTGCCGCTTTGATATTTTCCAGTTCGTCCATCAGAACATCATCGATCTGCAGTCGGCCGGCTGTATCAATCAAAACAATATCATTGCCATAATCTTTTGCATGTTTAATTGCTTTTACGCTGATTCTGACCGGATCATCTTTACCCATCTCAAAGACAGGAACGCCGGCCTGTTCTCCGACTACCTGCAGCTGCTTAATTGCAGCCGGACGATAAACGTCGCAGGCGACCAGCAGCGGACGATGCCCCTGCCTTTTGAGCAGTTTTCCAAGCTTTGCAGCATGCGTCGTTTTACCGGCGCCCTGCAAACCACAGAGCAGTACAATACATGGCCCGGAAGATGGCATCTTGAGGCGCATATCCGCGTCGTCGGTCCCCATCAGCTTTGTCAGTTCTTCATTGACAATTTTGACCACCATCTGGCTAGGCGTCAGACTTTCCATCACTTCACTGCCGATTGCGCGTTCTGTTACCCGGTTGGTAAAATCTTTTGCAACCTTATAATTGACGTCTGCTTCCAGAAGTGCCATGCGAACTTCACGCATTGCTGTTTTAACGTCCGCTTCGGAAAGTTTTCCTTTCGATTTTAACTTTTTAAAAGCCGCCGAAAGTTTATCCGATAAGCCTTCAAATGCCATAGATGCACTCCCTTCATTCTTCAGTCAGATTGTTCAAATTTTCGACCGCAGAGAGAATCTTATCGAGTTCTCCTGTAATATCACGGTTATAAAGGAACCGTTTATTATAATCCTGAATATTGTGCGTGCTTTGATCAACGATTTGAAGAGATTCTTTAATCTCACGGAACCGCTTTAAAAAGCCCAGGTGGTCTTCCATTTCAAAAAGCTGCGCTTCACCGCGTTTAATGGCATCTCTTACCCCCTGACGGGTAATCCCCTCGTTTTCCGCAATCTCAGCGAGAGACAAATCATCATTATAGTAATAATCCAGTACTTTACGCTGTTTTTGAGTCAGCATAGAACCATAATAGTCCAACAAAACAGATACTTCCAAGTTCTTTGCCATGCTGTCTCCTTCTTTCTGTAAAGTGCTTTACTTTTACACGCAAGAAAAATTATACCGTATTCGATTTAAAATGTCAACCATAAATTTTTGCCGTCAAAAAACAAAAAGGACGAAAAAATTCGTCCTTTTGATTGTTCTTTATTTTAATTCTGCAATCGTAACGCCGCTTTCGCCCTCGCCATAAGTTCCTAAGCGAAAGCTCTTAACGCTGGGATGATGTTTCAAATGCTCCTGCACCGCTTTTCGCAGAACGCCGGTTCCTTTTCCGTGAATCAGCATCACTTGGGAAAGGCCGCCCAGCTGGGCATGATCCAAGAACTGATCCACATGAAAAATTGCTTCGTCGGCATTTTCTCCGCGCAAATCAAGCTCTGCTTTTGCCTGCGTCTCTATTGCAGTACGGGTTACTGCCCGACGAGTTCCCACGGTGCCGCGCTTTTTCTGTTGCCGATTGGTGAGAAGGCGCAAATTTTCAATTGGTACCTGTGTTTTAATGATTCCTGCCTGCACCAAGACCGTCTTCCCGCCTTTTTCCGCTTCCAGCACAACCGCTTCTTTATCCAGATCAAAAATCAAAACAGGATCTCCGGATTTCAGCGGACGGGGCAGTACATAATGATCGTCCTTTTTCTGATTTACTGGGTCTGCCTGCTCTTCCAATCCCCGCAGTCCCGCTTTGATCCTCGCCTTTTCTTCAGCCGAAATCACACGGTCTTTCTGCTTTTTTAACGCTTCCAGCTCTTCCAAAAGCTCATCCGCCTGTCCGCGGGTCCGGGAAACTAAAAGTGCTGCTTTTTCGCGTGCCTCATCCATTTCCTGCTGCATTTCCTTCTGAATTTTTTCGCGCTCACCGGCAGCTTCCTTTTTCAGTTCTTGTGCCTGCAGCTTTGCCTCTTCAGCCTCTTTTTTCTGTGTTTCCAACTGCTGACGATTTTCTTCCAGCTGCTTTACTACATTTTCAAAGCGAAGATTTTCATTGGAAACGAATGTTTTAGCGCGCGTTACTACCGTCTCTGAAAGACCTAAACGAAGCGAAATTGCAAATGCATTGCTGCGCCCCGGCACTCCAATCAAAAGGCGGTAAGTGGGGCACAATGTCTGCACATCAAATTCGCAGCAGGCGTTTTCGACTTCCGGAGTCTGCAAAGCGTATGCTTTTAGCTCCGCATAATGCGTGGTTGCAGCAATTTTAGCTCCGGTCGTCCTCAGCTGCTCCAAAATGGCCATTGCTAGCGCTGCGCCTTCGATTGGGTCTGTCCCCGCTCCCAGCTCATCGAGGAGCACCAAGCTGTGTTCATCCGCCTGCTTCAAAATTGCGATCTGATTCACCATATGGGCGGAAAACGTAGAAAGACTTCTGTTCAATCGACTGCTCGTCGCCAATATCCGCAAGTACTCTGCTAAAGACGGATACTTCGCTCTGCTCCGCTGCGGGAATCAGCAAGCCGCACATCGCCATCAGGCAGAAAAGTCCCACCGTTTTAAGGGAAACGGTCTTGCCGCCGGTATTAGGGCCTGTAATCACCAGCGTATCGAAATCCTCCCCCAAACGAATATCGGTTGGGACTACTTTATTAGCCGCAATCAAAGGGTGACGTGCTTTTTTAAGGTTGATCATACCCCGGTCGTTGAGAACCGGCTTTGTAGCCTTCATCTGATACCCAAGGTTTGCTTTCGCGAAAATCATATTGATTTCCACTGCGGAATTGTATCCCGTTACGATCGTACTTGCAAAGCTGCCGACTTCTGCCGACAGCTCTCCTAAAATCCGTTCAATCTCTGCGCGCTCTCTGCTTTCCAGCACTCGAATTTCATTATTCGCTTCCACAACAGCCATCGGCTCCACAAAAATGGTAGCACCGCTGCCCGAAGTATCGTGAACAAGGCCGGGTACATTCCCTCGGCATTCTGCTTTTACCGGAACAACATAACGGCTTTCCCTTTGCGTGATAATAGGTTCCTGAAGATATTTTTGATAAGTCGGAGAATGAATCATATGGTCAAGTTTTTCCCGCGCCCTTGCTCCCGCCGCACGCATTTTTCTGCGGATAGAGGCAAGCTCCGGAGAAGCATTATCACTCACTTCTTCTTCCGAAATCACCACATTAAAGATTCGGTCTTCCAAATATTTATTTGGCATCAGATTGGAAAATCTCCATTCCAATACCGTTTTTAGCCCGGCACTTTTCTGCCGCCAGTCATAAATACCCCGCAAGGCACGCAGAGTCTCCCCAATTCTGAGAAGTTCCGTCAAATTGAGCAGTCCGCCCGCTTCTGCCCGGCGAACCGCATTCGTCACATTATAAAGTTCTCGGAACGACGGCGCACCAAACTGTGCGATCATCCGATAAGCGTCCCATGTTTCTTCTAAAAGCGCAGAAGCTTCCTCCAAAGTGCCGGCAGGCCGCAGTTCCATCGCCATCTGTGCTGCATCGTCGCAGTCAGTCTGCTCCGCCAAAAGTGCAAGAATTTTGGGCAGTTCCAGTGCTTTTAGATGATGATTATTTTCAAGTCTCATAATTTTTTATCCTTTTGATTGGAATCAGCCGCATTTTCATCATCTTTGATGGAATGATAAAAATCCAGCGTTTGAAAAGAACGCTCCAACGTATTGATTATGTAAGATTCGCTGGCGCGGTTTAATTCTTTTAATCCCTCTTCCGATAGGGAAAATGAAAACAATTTTGAAAAATCCGCATAAATAGTATGCCTGAGCGCAGTCAATGCTCCCCTATGAAGCGGAACCTTTCCCTCATAATCCCCTTTGCAGCAGGAAGCACAAGTCAGTGTTCCCTCCCGGGGAGAAAAGAGCATCAGGTCGGCTTCATAGGCACCGCAGTCTTTACAGCAAATTAGATCGGGCATATATCCAGCCAGAGAAAGCATGCGCATTTCGACAGCTGCCTTGATAATAGGAAGCGGACGCTTTTGTTTGCACATCAAATAAAAAGCATTTAATAGCAAGCGCAAAAAATCCCCTGCACCATCATCTTCTGGAGCCAGCACACCCACCAGCTCACAAAAATACTGGGCAAGGGACAGCCGTGCAAGATCCTGCCGAAGTTCAAAAAAGACTTTGATCGGCTGGGCATCATCAATCGTATTCGCTGTTTTCCCTTCAAAAAGGGTCAGCTCAGAATAGCAAAAAAGCTGAGTTGCCGAAACAAGCGCGCTTTTTGCGGCACGGCTGCGGCGTGCAAATGCATGTACGACTCCGCAGTCTTTGGTAAGTACCGTTACTGCGCGGTCACTCTCGCCCACCTCCGAAGTCCTGATGATCAGTCCCCGTGTATTCAACCGCATCAGGCCCCTCCTTTATCTGCTGAGCATTGTGTTTTAGCTGGGCGTAGACAAGATAATCCTGCACCCTGCCGGTCTCTTGAAAACAAGACCAAGCCGATTTTTCGTCCATACTGAAAACGCCCCTTTCCTGTTGTCGTACAAGAATCATTATGTACAGGAATCCGTCCCAGTATGAGTGGAAAATAAATGAATATTCGTCAAAATCGGACGTTTTTTTCTCTTCTTTTGTGTTATGAAAAAGAATTTTTGAAAGATTTTCTAAAAAAGGAATCAATGATCCAAAAGATCATTGCCGTTAAATCCAAAGGAACGAAGCGCTGCTTCCTTGTTTCTCCAATCCTCTTTTACCTTGACCCAGAGCTGCAAATTGACCTTTGTTCCATAGAACTGCTCCAGATCTTGTCTGGCATAAGTACCGACTTTTTTGAGCATAGAGCCGCCTTTACCGATAATAATTCCTTTATGGCTCTCTTTTTCGCAATAAATTGTGGCTTCAATATCCACACAAGAATGGTCTTCCCGTTCGTGCAGCTGTTCCACAACCACCGCCAAGCCATGAGGGACTTCCTTTTCCAAAAGGCGCAACAATTTTTCGCGTACAATTTCTCCGGCAAGCACCCGTTCCGGTTGATCGGTCAAAGTATCGTCCGGAAAAAGGTGGCCGCCCTCCATACACAGCTTTTTTAATTCTTCCTTTAAATCGTCTAAGCCGTCTCCGTCCATAGCGGAAGCCGGCACAACGGCGTCAAAATCATAAAGCTGGCTCAAAGCCGCAATCTGCGCTATCAGATCCGTTTTATTCGGCAGCAAATCAATCTTATTGATACATAAAACTGCCGGCAGATGCAGTTTTTGAAACCGCTCAATCAAATCGCGATCCGCAGGAGAAATTTTAGTTCCCGCCTCAACTACCAGAAGAGCCGCATCTACCCCCGAAACAGAAGTGACAACGCTCTTAACCATATATTCTCCCAAACGGTCTCTTGGCTTTAAAAGTCCAGGAGTATCCAAAAAAACGAGCTGATCTTCGCCTTCGGTCAGGACCCCCATAATTCTGGTACGGGTCGTCTGAGGTTTGCTGCTGACAATCGCGACTTTCTGTCCTAATAAGCGGTTCATCAAAGAACTTTTCCCTACGTTCGGACGTCCTACAATCGCAATATATGCACTGCGTTCCTTGGGTGGTTCCTTCATTTTTGTAACTCCTTAAACTAAATTATTTTTATTCTTTTCGGATTTTTCAGAAGAATATTTTTTCTGATGAACCCGAAGTCCTACAATCCTTCGATGATGAATCCGATCCCGAATTTCCAGCGGCCCCCACGAAACATAAAAGAAAGCCGGAAAGGCCAGCAAAATTAAAAGCACAGGGAA
>DIQY01000066.1 GCA_002424295.1 Ruminococcaceae bacterium UBA5450
GAGCGGTTCAAATGTTCACAGCATTGTGCCGCCAGATAAACACCTCTTTTTTGTGTTTCTTCATAGATTCCGGAGAAGATTTCCTGTGCTGCTTTTAGGCTGCTGTCGGTTCCAATTTTCTTTCCAACGACCTCGCTCGAGGAACAGCCAACTACCATTAGCTGCCCTGCTTTCGCATGCGCGGCTTCGAGCAATTCAGCCGCTGCTGCTTTTGCCTGCTGATGCAGTTCTTCAAACGATTTCATGCAAAACGCATCCTTTCCATTTTAAATTTTTAGGTGTTCTTTCTAATTTTGCTCTCATCTAAAAAAGCCCTTTCAAAGACAATCTCCCTGCGATTTGGAATTTTGTCTCAAAAGGAGCTTCTCTGCCGGATTTTAGTTGATTTTTCCCAAAATTCAGTATACTATTTTTGTATCAGAAGTCAAGAAATCGCTTTTCCTTTAATATAGCAAAACGATTCAGCTATTCGTCACGCACTTTTCACAAAATTCTGATAGAGTAAAAAATTAAAACATGAGAGGAGATCGAGGATCAAAATGAACCGTCTGTTAGTAGTAGATGACGAAGATAAAATTCGCCTGTTGATTCGCAAATATGCAGAATTTGAAGGTTATTTTGTGGAAGAAGCCTCGGACGGCATGATTGCCGTAAATCTTTGCAGAAAGCATCCTCACAGCTATGACTTAATTATTATGGACATTATGATGCCGGAACTCGACGGGTTTTCGGCGGTGCGTGAGATTCGAAAATGCTGCTCCACTCCGGTTTTAATGCTTTCTGCCCGCGGAGAAGAATATGATAAAATTCATGGATTTGAACTTGGAATTGACGATTACGTTGTAAAGCCTTTCTCCCCAAAGGAATTGATGATGCGGGTAAGCGCGATTATCAAGCGCACGCACCCTGAATTAAACACTGCTCAAAAAAAGATTCTTTCCTTTGAAGGTCTCAATATTGATTTCACTGGACGAATCGTTACCATTGACGGCAAAAAGGCGGATCTTTCTCCAAAAGAATACGATCTGCTCTTCTATCTTGCAGACAACCGCAATATTGCACTGACTCGCGAAAAGTTGATTACAAATGTATGGGGATATGATTTTTACGGAGACGACCGCACCTTGGATACCCATATTAAATTACTCCGCAAAAGTCTTGGCCCCTACGCAAAATTTATTGTGACACTAAGAGGGGTGGGCTATCGCTTTGAAGCTTAAATCGCCGAAAAAATTGGTTTGCTCCATGCGTGAAAGATGGCAAAAGATCAGTATCAAATGGCGGATTCTCAGTATTTTCGTTTTGTTCATTGTTTTTGTTCTGATTTTACTGTGGCTATTTCAAACTGTTTTTCTGAATCAGTTTTACGAGAATACCAAGCAAAAAGAAATTTTAGGCTCTTCCTCGACGATAGAAAAAGCGGTTTCAAGTGATATGCAGCCAGAGGACCTAAAAGCACTCTGCAAACAGGAGGCACAGCGCAATCAGCTTTGTATCCTGATTTTGGACAGCAATGGAAACGTTTATGGGGCAGATGCCTCTCCAAACCGTCTCTCCACCGAAATGGGAGAATCTTCTATCCGCCTGTTTCTCAATTTCCTTTATCAAAACACACAGGCAGAGGGTGGAACTCACTTTGAACTGGTGAATCCTCAAAATGCAAGTTCTTCTGTCTGGGACACGCTTTTCCGCAGTCGTGCCTTTATCTATAATTCGATTCGGCAGGATTCCAACGGAAGTCCTTATATGATTTTTCTCTACAGCGTCATTACGCCGCTGAGCGCAACCGTTAGTACCATTCGTTCTCAGCTGCTTCTGATCACTGGAATTCTATTGGTTTTTGCCGTATTGTTGGCCTTTTATCTTTCCAAACATATCAGCAAGCCAATTATTCAGATCAACGATGCCGCAAAAGAACTTGCAACTGGAGATTACAACGTCACATTTCAGGAAGGCGACTATCGGGAGATCAGTGAGCTTGCCCGCACCTTAAACTATGCGGAGCACGAACTGGGCAAAGTGGAACATCTGCAGCGGGAACTGATTGCAAACATCAGCCACGACCTGCGCACACCGCTTACAATGATCTGTGGCTACGCCGAAGTAATGCGCGATCTTCCGGGCGAAAATACCCCTGAAAATATCCAAGTCATCATCGACGAAGCAACTCGTCTGACCAACCTGGTAAACGATGTACTGGATATCAGCAAGCTGGAGTCCGGCACACAAGAACTGGAAAAATCAGAGTTCAGCCTAACGGATGAGATTTGCGAAACAACGAAACGCTACCGCAAACTCACCAACTGTACCCTGACTTTTGAATTTGATCGCAACGTAATCGTCTTTGCCGATGAACTTAAAATTTCCCAGGTTCTTTACAATCTGATTAACAATGCGATCAACTATACGGGCACTGATCGAAAGATTCAGATTCGTCAGCTTGTTGCTGATCATCAGGTAACGGTTGAAGTGACCGACACAGGAGAAGGAATTCCGGCCGACAAGCTTCATGATATCTGGGATCGTTACTATAAGGTAGATAAAGAGCATAAGCGCGCACAAATCGGCACTGGCCTGGGGCTCTCGATTGTAAAGTCAATTCTAGATATGCACGGCGGTGCCTATGGAGTACGCAGTGCAGTCGGTGTTGGAAGCACCTTTTGGTTTCGTCTGCCGATTCTTTCAGAATCTCCAATAGGGGCACTTCCGGAAGGGACCCATCAACCCGACTCAGATCCCCTGCAATCTTAATTTTTTTTTCATCTTTATTTTATGAAAAGCAGCTCAAAAGTGAAAGGGTATGATTCTCTTTCCCTTTGGCTGCTCTTGAATTTTAAAGGATAAAGTGCCAATAATTTTCGTAAAAAGCATCGATTATTTTGTGGTTTTTAGCGATTGGTGGTTTTTCTTTACGAAGCATGTTATACTAATTAAATTGCAATAAAAATTATCTCTTCTGGAGGGATTCGATGAATATAACAGTGATTGGCTGCGGTCGTTGGGGAAGTTTCCTCGCATGGTACGCAGCTAAACTTGGACATGCCGTGACAATTTATGGACGTGAAAGCTCCACTCATTTTCACCAATTACAGGAAACCGGCACAAATGGTCTTGTTTCGTTCGGGCCGGAAACAAAAATGACCACTGATCTGCCAAAAGCCGTTGCTTCTGCCCAAATGGTGATCATTTCGATTGGTGCTCAAGGGCTACGAGGTCTGATGGCGCAGCTTCAATCCCTGTCATTTTCTGGGAAGACAATGGTTCTCTGCATGAAAGGGATCGAAGCTTCCACCGGTCTGCGCCTAACGCAGATTGTCCGCGAATTTTTGCCCGATATTGATTTAGGGATTTGGGTCGGTCCCGGACATGTACAGGATTTTGTAAAAGGGCTTCCAAATTGTATGGTGGTAGACAGTGATCGGGAAGAAGTAAAAGCGCGTATTATCGACGCAATGGGCAGCGACCTCATTCGCTTTTATTATGGGGACGATCTTCTCGGCAATGAGATTGGTGCTGCCTCCAAGAACGTAATCGGAATTGCCGCCGGCATTTTGGACGGCAGAAACAAAACTTCCCTAAAAGGGCCTTTAATGTGCCGCGGCACCCGCGAAATTGCACGGCTAATCAAGGCAATGGGTGGAAATGAACTTACCGCCTATGGACTTTCTCATCTGGGTGACTATGAAGCAACTGTATTCAGTAAATACAGCCACAACCGGCAATTTGGCGAAAGTTTTGTCAAAAAAGAGCCTTATGGTGAACTTGCCGAAGGCGCCGCCACTGTAAAAGCGCTGCTGCTCTTAGGGGAAAAATATCAGGTAGAGCTTCCAATCTGTGACGCAGTAGACCGCATTATCCACCAAAATCAGGATGCCGACGCCTGTATTAATCGTCTTTTTACACGCAGCCTGAAACACGAATTTTAAAACCATCTGATAAAAGGTAAAGGAGAGATCTTCATGAGTGAATGCAATCATGACTGCAGCAACTGTCAAGAAACCTGTTCCAGCCGTCAGCCAAACCCGCAGGATTTTCGGGTTCCGCTCAATCCCAAAAGTCATGTAAAAAAAGTAATCGGGATCGTCAGCGGCAAGGGCGGCGTCGGTAAAAGCCTGATTACCTCCATGATGGCGGTTCAGATGAACCGTCTTGGGCATCGAGTCGGTATCATGGATGCCGATATTACCGGCCCTTCGATTCCGAAAGCTTTCGGAATTCATGAAAAAGTTTTTTCGCAGGACGAATTGATCGTTCCGCGCCGCAGTGAAAATAATATCCAGATCGTCAGCACCAACCTCCTCTTGGAGGAAGAAACTACGCCGGTCGTTTGGAGAGGCCCGATCGTTGCCAACATGGTCAAGCAGTTTTGGAGCGATGTTTTCTGGGACGATGTAGACTATCTGTTTGTGGATATGCCTCCGGGAACCGGCGATGTTCCGCTGACGGTCTTTCAGTCCCTGCCGGTAGACGGCATTCTCATTGTCACTTCCCCGCAGGAGCTGGTCTCTATGATTGTCTCTAAAGCAGTTACCATGGCAAATATGATGAAAATTCCGGTTCTTGGAATTATCGAAAATATGAGTTACATGATATGCCCAGACTGCGGGCACAAGCTCTTCCCCTTTGGACAAAGCCATACCGAAGAAGTAGCCGCTCGCTATTCTTTAAAGGTGTTGGCACATTGTCCGATCGACCCGCAAATCTCTGCAAAAATCGACGCCGGAAAAGCAGAAGAAATCCAAACCCCCTGGCTTTTGGACGCCTCACATTCTTTAGAATCTCTTTAATAAAAAGAAGACTTGCACAAAGCGAGCCTTCTTTTTTTATTTATTTTTTAATATTGTATTGACAGTTAATTATTTATGTATATAATGATTAATGTAATTAACGTTTTAAAAGGAGAGATTTTTACGG